>CAZKNE010000312.1:0-3386 GCA_964554005.1 uncultured bacterium
TTGGAATACTATGCCAAGGCGCAAGAGACCTGCCCGAAGGATGCAATGCCCCTTTTCAATAGGGCTTTGGTCTTTCAGAACATCGGCGAGCGGCTCATGCGGAGCGGCGGTAACGTCGAGAAGGCGAGAAAGCTACTGATGGATGCGAAGGCTATCTATGAGCGCTGCCTCAAGATCAAGGAGGAGAACATAAAGGTGCTCAACAACCTCGGCACGGTTAGTTACTCGCTGGGAAATCCGACCGATGCGCGCACGTATTTCGAGAAGGCGATCTCGATTATCCCTGAGCACGTATCGGCCAGGATGAACTTGGCCGCCGTGTGCGAGCAGCAGCACGACTGGGACTGCGCAATCGAGCAGTATGAGTCGCTTCTGAAGATCAGCAGGGGAAAGAGCAAGGAGTTCGCCGCAGCACTTAGGCGTGTCGAGGCGAAGAAGTCGAAGGCTGCGCAATAGGCCTTTGCGCCTGAGAACGTAGTGTGCGGGCGGGTTTATCCGCTATAGCCCTGGCACCGGCGGGCGCCGCCACGCCAACAAAGGCTGTCAACAAGGAAGTATCTTTCCAAACCGTGCGCAGTGGCACGCCGGCTATCAGTCAGCACAACTTTCAAGACCATAAAGAGCTATGACAGGAGATAGAATCGAAACTTCACGTGGACAGCATTAGGCTAAGCTCTCCTATTGCCATATATTGAGCGGCAAGATAGTGTTCTAGAGGTTGGCAAGCGCGCGACTCGACCCAGTCGGGGAGTGCGCTTGCTAGTCGTAGTGTTTGGATATCTGACAGCCGTGAAGCTTAGTTCGGATAGTGCTTAGGGCTACCTGTTAAGGAGCAGCTCTGGCTGGAGTTTTGGAAATGATTGGAATGAGAAGTTGACGAGCGGAGTGAACGAAGTGTTTTCTACGCGCAAGAGGCGGCTGCACCTCGTTGTCCTCCTGTGTTTTGCGGCTTTCTCATTGCTTCTCTACTTCAAGACTACCTCATACTACTTCTGTGCCGATACGTTCGGTTTTCTTGGCCCTTTGAGCAAGGCCAACCTGGACAAAGCCCTACTCAGTCCTGAGACGTCATACACGTACCGACCGGTCCCTCGTCTCTGCTGGCTTGTCTTCTTCACGTTTTTGGGAAGAGACCCGTTCTGGTATCACGTCATCAATATCCTCACTCATGCGTTCTGCGGCTTCCTGATCTATCTTTTGGCGAGGCGCCTCAGGGATGAGACATGGTGGGCTGTGTTCGCCGGTGCGATTTTCTTGTCGATGCCGGTCCATTTCGACGCGGTGAGCACCATATACCACTGGGTAGAGCCGGTCAGCACGTGCCTTTTGCTCACTTCGTTACTTCTCTACATGAAAGCTACTGGCGGGGACCGTAGGCGGCTGCCCTGGGCCTCTGCATTTGTATATTTTATCGCGATAATGACTAAACAGAACACCGCATCGATGCTGCTGGTCTTGGTCACATGGGAGATTTTCATCGACAGGAAGGAGCGGCCATTCTGGGGCTACATCAGTGGCCGCATCAAATACTGGCTTCCACTCGTTGCTGTGCTTGTCCTCGCGGCTGGGCTCAACTTCATGGCGAAGCCGGGCGACCAGGGTATAGGAGTGATGCTGCCAAACATGCTGAGTTACAGGTTGCCCGTTTTTCTTCTATCGATGCTGGTCAAGGCGGCCAAGCCGTGGTTCTTGCCGGGACTAATACTGATGGTCATGGCTCCACTCATCAAGGGTGGCAAACTTGCCAGATTCTCGCTTCTCGCCACGGCGCTCTTGCCGTTTCCATTCTACGGTCTCACCTCCGACCGGCATGCATATCTGCCCGCAGTCGGGCTGGCACTCGCGCTGGCCGCTCTAATTAGGTTCGGCGGCCGGGCAGCGCTTGGTGCGAGCAATGCCGCGCCATTTGAGAAACTCAGGCTGCGTCTCGCAAACAGCGCAAGGCGGCCAGCCCCAGTGCTCATTGATCTTCTGCTTCTGAGCAGCGTCGTCGCTTTTTTCCTGATGCCGTATCGCGCTTCAGGTCCTGCGTTGTTCGGCGGTGCGACGGCTGAGCTGCATTCTCAGGTCGATCCGGCTTACTGGCAATCGGTGGGGACCGTGCTCAAGAGGCTAATCTCTGGCGAATCGCTTATTGCACAGGGCCTCTCCATCAGATCAGCGCTTCTCATGCTTGCGAGCGTCGTTAACCTACTGGCCATTCCTGGGCTTGCCCTGTTTCGGGTCTCTCGCTGGCGAGGGCCGTTGAATCAGGTTGCCTGGCGCGCTGTCAGGGCAGGCCTCCTCGTCGTGTTGCTCGTCGGGTTCTCCGCTGCAACTTTCTCGCGGACGGGCAGCGATTGGCGCCCTGACGCCTGGAAGGCGGACGCGGTGGTGATGGACCTGAAGAGGCGGGTCCCCGACCTGCCCAACAACACTACTGTTTATGTTTCCGATGACAGCGCCTTACCGCTGCTTGCGCGTATTAAGTTCTACTACGACCTAAAGCAGATTTCCGCCAAGAAGTACTCTGATTTCTTTTGCGATGTCGCCAAGGGCGAGCAGCCGCCCAGCCCCGAGCAAATGCGCTGTTTTGTGTTTCAGGACGGTAGGCTCCTGCGGAGCAAGTCGGACGAGGCCATGCTCCGAGAGAAGTTTAATAATTGCTGGCGTCCGGAGTTCGCGGACACTGAAATAACGCTTGGGAGATGGACCATGCCCCGCCGGCCAGATGCTGGCGCTATAGACGATAGGTGGCAGCTGAAGCGTTTCGTTCTGCCCGAACAAGTTAAGGGGCCTGGAGGTCGCCAGCTTCGCGGCCAGGCGTCGCTCTGCTATTCCGACCTGTCAGTTCCAACGCTTGCTGTCAACGAGGCGGAGCTCGTCCTGGGCGCCGAGGCGACGGGCCATGGCCTCCATAAGATACGGCTTGAGTGGCAGCTGGACGGTCGCCAGTGGTTTGGTCAGGATTTTGACTTGTGCTACGATGGGGTTGTGCGAAAACAGACATTCAAGCTCAGCACTTCACGGGACTGGTTTATGGCTGACCGGCTGACGGGCCTATGCCTCGTCTTTGAGGCAGAACCACAGGCAATTGAGGTTCACTCTGTAACACTCATGCCCGGTCTAAGGGGCGGTCTTCTCGGCCTGATGCGCTTCCCCGGCGGAGATGAGCAGCTGCGAACTGCTCTGCAAGATATTTTCAGCGTGAGGTAACATGTCGAGGCTTCTGGCGCGCAAGGCCCAGGCCAGATCGTCTGATGCGCCACGCGCGGTTCTTTTTTGGGCGGGATTGGGTTTATGGACGAGATGGAGAGAATGACGCCTACGGAGCATGGCGAACGTGTGGCGGTTTTCAGGGACCCGGAGCTTGCCTACCCATCCACGCCGCCTTTCAACCCGCCGCT
>CAZKNE010000313.1:0-3377 GCA_964554005.1 uncultured bacterium
CGACGGGGGCTGGCTGGCCTTCCGATTCGCCTTGCCTGGCCGGAGGGCTGGGCATATACGGTGGTGAGTATGGTGGCGACGCGGGCTTGCAGAATGCTCCCCTGGTCTCCCTAAGGAGCCTTGAGCAGGTCTATAAGACCAACCAGACCGTAAACATCCTGGCCGATCTCTCAAACGATCAGAGCGAGCCGATCGACGCTGACCTTCATATTGTTGGCTTCATAGACGGCTCCCCCACGTTCTACGCATATCCAAATTGGACGTCGGGCTTCAACGCTGTCCCTTATAGCCTCAGTGCAGGCCAAAGCGAGACAATAGCCGTGCTCGTCATCCCGGCCGCGGCAGTCCCACCGGTGGATTTCAAGATGCTCGCAGCCTTCACAAAACGCGGGACGTTCGAGCTGATCTCGCCGATCTCAGAGCTCTGGTTCAGGATAAAAGGGAATTAAAAAGCCCGGCAAGGGCCCGAACCAATGGCCGGGCTTGTCCAGGCCTTATCTCTCTTTGGGACGCAGATGGCGCTGTCCCGAGGAACTGCTCGCCCTCCTAATGATAACCTTGTCGAGGATAGCGGAGCTGCCATTACGCCCATCGCAGGCCCGCGGCGCAAGCATTTTGATGCAAAGCATCCCAGTGCGCTTATTGGTCTGTGCCTTGAATCGATAGAGCGAAGGCGCCTCTGACGTTATCTTGCCCTGCCACAGAACCTTCTCGTCCAACGCGACCTGAATAGTCGGCCAGTCTCCTCCTTTCGGCTTTGCCTTGGCGACAAGCGTTACCGACGCCTCACCTTCTGGGAGAAGGACGGGAGCGAGCTGCGCGCTGGGGCGGAGTATCTCCCAGCCGCCATGGACCTGTCTTCCCGCAAAAATGCCCGCCCTGAAGTTGTGGACCATGTCCTCCACCTCAAGCACATCGACGAGGTCCGGCCCCCGCTCTGTTTTGAGCCAAGAGCGGTTGAGTCCGGCGTCCTCCAGCTTCTCCCAGACCTCGAGCGAACGCCCAAACCAGCCACGCCGTCGATAGAGTATCCTGAGAGCGATCTCTGTCTGCTCCGGCTTGCGGAATATCGGCGAGAGGACGTCCAGCAGCTGGAGCTTCTCCTTTAGCGAGAACTTCCTGACTCGCCTGGCAATCACAATAGTCTCCCCGTCTGTGTCCTCGAAACTGCTAACTCGTCTGTAATGACCTGCAAACCAGGCGGGAGGCCTGGCCAAGAAATGCTCCAGCTCGACAGTCTGCGTGTCGGGTATTAGTTCTGGCGCGACCTCAGCCTTCCATGAGACCGGCACGAAGGGCCCCGTTCTCGTAACCACGTAGTCCGAATCGAGGAGAACCCAGAAGAAGTTATCGACGCCCAATGAGGTGAACCTCATCCGCCGCCTCTGATTGAAGAGCGCCTCGAAGTTGCAGTAGATAGAATGCAGCGCAGGAATCTTGGGTGCCACGGCGGCGCTGCAGAGCGTCTTGGGCAGACCCCAATCGGCCGCGATAGTTCGGACGATGCGCGGTATCTGCCAGTCTGTTCGGGTTGGGACCATCGGTGTAGCCTGATTCTCGAAATAGGTATCTTGGAAGGTGGTCGCGAAGAGATCGTAGGGGACGATGCCCTGGGCGAGAAGGCCGAGTCCGGATGCGACGACGAGTGGGAACACAATTGCCTTTGATCGGCGCAGCGCTGTCAGACCGATTGCAGCAATTAGAGCCAGTGCGGGGCAGGCGGGAAGGATGTATCGCAGCGACTTGGGGTACATGAACAGGAGAATCGAGTATGCGGAGATGAGCCACACCAGAGGGATCGCTATCTGCTCGAGCTTCCTTTTTGCGACCGCTAAGCCGAAGCCAAACAGAAACACAACGGCGAGGATGGGCGTCATAGCGTCCTTGAGGCGGATGATATAGAAGCTTGTATTGAACCACGAGAGCGGGTTTTGGGGAAACATGCTGCGATATACTTCCTCGTTGAACTCGTAGTGTGAGAGGATCACGTTGAGATGGGCCAGATGCCAGGGGAGCGCAATCGCGGCGGCGATGGCGGCGGCCAGGGCGAGGTTGAGGAGCCGTTTTGATGTATGCTTGCCGAAAAGAGCGTGCCACAGAGTCAAGAGCAGCGGTCCAGCCAAGAACACCACGAAGGACCACTTGACCAAAAGCCCCAGTCCGATTGACACACCAAGCGCCGGCGACCAGCGAGTTTTGGTGAAGTTGCCCGATCGAAGCAGCAACAAGATGCTCAGGGCTACCGCGAGCGAGAGTGTCATGCTGAGGTTGTCAAAGTGAGATGAGGCAAAGACGACGGGGAACGATCCGAGCAGGAACGTCGCCACCAGCGCCGTCGTGCGGTCCTTTGGCGCGATTGTCCGTGCGATGAGATAAACAACGACGAGAAGGGCGGCAAATATCATCGTCGAGAGGCCAAGTGCGACCCACATCTTGAGGCCGAGGATTGAGAACAAGAACTCTAGCACAAGTCTGTGCACAGGAGGATAGACGTCGAGAATAGGGTCGTTGAGGCGTATCAGCGCCGCAATGTATGAGTCAGTGCCGCGCAGACAGCGGACCGCATCAAGCGTGTGCCTTATGCTGTCCTGGCCGCACGGTGGCCGCCTGTCGTATGCAATCCAGAAGAGGCTTGCGCCGACCTGAACGCTGACGATTAGCACTAAAAGCCAGAAGGCCCGGCGGCGACTCACGTCCGCATCCTCACGTCAGGAGATGGTCTGTGTGCTCGCATTGCCTCGTGCTAAGAGCTGCGACAGGAGCTCCTTATCCTTCTTTGTTACCCCTTTGAAGAGGAGGTCGAGCCGGCCGCGCGCAAGGCGCTGCGCGGGGCATTCATCCTGACCGCCAAGCCGGGCCGCGGACCGATGAAGGTCTTCGCCCATGAGGTCGGGGCCGCGGGCGTGGTCAGCCACCATGTGGCCCACGAGGAGCGGCACGGTGAAGCCCTCGGCTGGTCTAACGGCTGGTCGGACGCCGCGGACGGCTGGGCCCTGAAGGCCTCGGACTGTCAGATGACCGGTTTCCAGATCGCGCCGCCGGCCGGCAAGCGGCTGCGCGAGATGCTCGCCCGCGGGCCGGTCGTCTGCGAGGCGGTCGTCGGCGGCCGCGTCGGCGAGGGCACGCTGCCCGTCGTCACGGCGATCATCCCCGGCGAGACCGACGAGGAGGTCCTCATGACGGGGCACCTTCAGGAGATCGGGGCCAATGACAACGCCTCCGGGTGCGCGGCCATGATCGAGGTGATGCGGCTCCTGGCGGGGATGCCCCGACCGAGGCGCACGGTGCGGATTCTCCTGACGAGCGAATGCTATGGCAGCTACGCCTTCTACACCTTGCGCAGCGAACTCGTCCGGCGGACGCTCGCCGGGATCAAC
>CAZKNE010000314.1:0-3372 GCA_964554005.1 uncultured bacterium
CGCTCGATTTCGAGCGGCTCGAGCCCCTTCACCACGCGGGCAAGCGCATCCTCCAAGGGGAGTAAGGCCATCGTATCAGGGCGCGCGGAAGGCGTCGGAGCGGCCGCCGGTCTTCTCGATCAGCCGAATGCCGGAGAACGTCATGCTCCGGTCTACCGCCTTGCACATGTCGTAGAGGGTGAGGCACGCGACCGTAACGGCGGTCAGCGCCTCCATCTCCACGCCCGTCCTGCCTTCGACTTTGGCCGTGGCTTCCACGCGCAGGCCGACGGGGTCCGCTTGTGGCGTGAAGTCGAGCGTGACTTGGGTAAGGGGTAGGGGATGGCAGAGCGGGATGAGCTCCGAAGTGCGCTTGGCAGCCTGAACGCCCGCGATCTCCGCCACACTTAGGACGTCCCCCTTCTTGATGTTGTTAGCGGCAACTAGTTTGACGGTCCCCTCGGTGAGCTCAATCCTGCCCGAGGCGCGAGCGACGCGAAGCTGAGGCGTTTTGCCGCTAATATCCACCATCCTCGCCCGGCCCTTGTCATCGATGTGTGTAAGCTCTTCAGACATCTCAACCTCCCATAACGTAGAACTCATTCCGAGCGCCTGGCCGCCCTGACTCGGGCTTCGCGGCGACCGCGCGCCTGATTGCCTCGGCCGGCCCGAGCTCGCGGCATGAAAAAGCTATGTTATTGAAAAGACAGGGTTTTATCCACCCATCGCTTGTGAGCCTCAGTCGGTTACAGTGCTCGCAATCGCCGCCGGTGCCGCCATCAACCACCCAGAACTTCCCTCTAGGAATGTCCATTTGCCGTATGAAACGAGCCTCAAGCCCGTGCTCCTGCGCGAAACGCCGCACCGCGATGGCATCTGGCTCTGCTGACGATCTATTAACGACACAGTTAATCTTCGTGCCCCGAAACCCCGCGTCCTGCGCGGCGCTTATTCCCTCGAGGACGGGTCCGAGTTCTCCACGGCGCGTGATCTGTCGGTATCGCACGGGGTCAAGCGTGTCGAGGCTTATATTCAACCGGTGCAGCCCTGCGTTTTTTAAGGGTGCAGCAAACTCGCGCAACAACGTGCCGTTCGTGGTCATGGCAAGGTCCTTGATCCCATCCACCTGTGCGAGCATCGAGACGAGCGTTACGATGCCCCGGCGGACTAGTGGCTCGCCTCCGGTGATTCGGACCTTGTCTATGCCCATCCCGAGCGCGGTTTTGACCACGTGCAGTATCTCCTCAAACGAGAGGATGTCATCGTGCGTGGTAAGCGGAACACCCTCCGGTGGCATGCAATAGACGCAGCGCAGGTTACACCTGTCGGTTACCGAGACACGTAGGTAGTTGATACGGCGGTCAAATCTGTCGAACATGAACCATCGCCCCTCTCTCGAGCCTTGTGACCCCGGCCGGGATGCAGATGATGCCGTCGGCCTGGGGTAACGCGCGGGTGTGCGCAGAGCCGTGGTACTCGATTGGCCTAACGGTTCCGCTTGGGGTCAGGACAACTGGATACCACGCCTCGCGCCTCGTTCTGCGTTTCTGGATGGCCTCCTCGAGCGGCATTATGACGTTCTGGGGTGCGTAGTCGTGTCCCTCCATCCTCAGAAGGAACGGCTTGACCAAGAGCTCGAACACGACAAAAGTGGAGACTGGATTGCCCGGCAGGCCAAAGCAGAATCCGTCGTCTGATACGCCGAAGTGTGTCGGCTTGCCCGGCTTGATCGCCACACTCTCGAAGAGTAGCTCGAAGCCACAACGCTTCAGGATGGTGGGCACTAGGTCGTAATCTCCGACCGATACGCCCCCGGAGACAAGCACAACATCGCTCTTGTCAACGGCGTCCCGCAAGAGGGAGTCGATCTCGTGCTCGGTATCCCGTGCAATCCCATAGTAGTGAGGGAGACCACCCAGTGCGGCGACCTGCGCCTGAAGCTGGTAGCTGTTGCTGTTTCTTATCTGTGAGATGGCCGGCTTCTCAACTGGTTCTGTCAGCTCGTCCCCGGTCGCAATGATACCCACACGGGGTCGCTGCGAGACCAGGGGAGCTGTGCAGCCAACCGAGGCAAGGACAGCTATGTGCTGAGGCCGGAGCCACTCGCCAGCGCGAAGAACTATATCGCCAACTTCGGTGTCTTCCGCCTTATAGCAGATGTTTGTCGCGGTGTCCTTCCCCACAAAACGGATTGTGTTCTCGGCCGTGAGCTCAACGTGCTCCTTCACGACCACACAGTCGGCGCCCTCAGGAACCATCGCACCAGTCATTATCTTGGCGCACTCGCCCGGCCCCACACCTCGCGTCGGTATGTGCCCGGCCGGGACCACTTCACACACGCGTAGCTCCCTGAACAGGTCCTCGCGGTGGATTGCGTAGCCATCCATGGCGGACTTATCGAAGGGGGGCATGTCTATGTCAGAGACTACGTCCTCGGCTAGGACTCTGCCGAGGGCCTCTTCGATCGTGACCCTCTGGGTAGGAAGCCTCGGAGCAGAGAAGAGGACGATGTTGTACGCCTCTTCACGCGATATCATTTTGGCCAATGTAGTCCTCGTAATCGTTGATGGTGTTCAGGTTCTTCAATTGGAGTCGCTGCTCGAGGGGGTAGTAAAGAATCTTGGCGTGTCTGAAGACTTCGGAGACCTTCCGGGAGTAGTGCCCTAGTGAGCTGCGCATGGCCGGCAGGATGCTCTTGTTATAGACGGCAAATAGCGGCTCGAACATTCCTTCTGCGCTTTGTGGGATGACCGCATCGTAGGCATCCGCGATCGCGATCATCTTCCTGAGCAGCGGCATGTTAGGCTCTGGAGTGTCGCACGCAACCACAGCGTTGGCCTCCCTGGACGAGGCGAGAAGCGACGAGAAGATGCCCATAAGTGGGCCTTGATCGGGCGCGACGTCCGGAACAGCGGGAATGTCAAGGAACCGGAACTTCTGTGGGTCGTTTGCGCTCACGATAAGCTCCTCAAAGTGAGGCGCGAGCTGGTCCGCGATGTGCTGTATCATTGGGCGGCCGTTGATGGGAAGCATGGCCTTGTCCGAGCCCATACGGTAGCTGCTGCCGCCAGCCAGAATGATCGCCGTGGCATCCTCCACCAGCCCCCAGCCGCGGTCTGAGAGAACAATGCGGCTCACGTCCAGATCGAAGTCGTTCCCGTCTGAAAGCACTACCCGGTCGGCATTCTTGAGCACATCCTTTGCTGACTTCTTGAAAGTCTGTGACTCCCTATCCTTGACGATAACGAAGACGCCAGGCCTGACAACCTGGCGTAGGCTGTTCGATTCGCAGACCAAGACCGAATCGCGACCCGTCATTTCAAGAAGCGCGATCGCCCCCTCGCGTAGGTGCGACCTGAGGCAGCGGAGCCAGAACACGCGTGAGGCACCCGC
>CAZKNE010000315.1:0-3342 GCA_964554005.1 uncultured bacterium
AAAAAAACAAAATACGAGAAAATCAATATAAACATCATTACATACCAGTCCAAAAACGATCATATAACAAGATACGACCACAACTTATTGAAACAGTTGCAGAGAAAGTTGAGTTTTGTTTTTTTGCTTTGCCAACCAGAAATTGTCCCATTTGGGACAGTTGCACAGTTAGAGTTGTCCCATTTGGGACAGAAATGTATGCCTTACGATATTGAATATGTAGGGGCTTGGGGCGCTCTGCGGAGTCGCCGTGTGGGAATGCATTGGTCATGTTTGAGGCTATGCGGCCTGATCGGGGCACATTGCATCGGTTTCAGCACAGGCATTGATGACCATTTGACGCAGGTTGTGCGTGCATGATATAGTAGTGCTAGTGAAATATGTAAAAAGAATTGTGGAAAAAGGCTTGACTCTTGGATATTGGCTTCGGCATACTACTATGTTATCGAGGATTTTGGCTCGACATTAACTTGTAAGTTAAACATTCTGGAGGTATTACCTCTGTAGTTTTGGAGTTTAAGTGTGAGGAAAGGAGGTGACATAGGTAAATGAAGAAATTGTTTGTACTAGCAGTTGGGTTGTTGCTACTTGGCACCGTGGCATTCGCGGTGGAGTGGGGTGACACGGCTGGTCATGGGATGTTCCCATATTGGCAGAGTGGCGCCGCCGGCTGGTATACCCTGATGATATTCGTCAATGGCTCCGAGGAGACTGGGGACGTGCTCCACGTCCGGTTCTTGGATGTCCATGGGAACTTCTGCTCGGACACGACGGCCGACATGTATTCGATCAAACATGGCGAGCAGTTGATGTTCTCGACTACTCCAGCGGTCCCGACCTTTATCCCGGTCACGGCTGGGTTTGGTTATGTGTTGTTCCGCACAGACGAGGGCGGATACATCCAGGGATACTGCGTAATCTATAATGGCATGACAAGCACGGGTTACGTTGTATCGACTGTTGACCAGAATTCGGGATTCTAGCCCAACTGGTGGATTTACGATTATGTAGAGTTTATGCCCGGCTTTTTAGTCGGGCTTTTTTTTGTTTCGATCAAGGAGGTCCAATTGCTTTCAGATAAGAAGGCCAAAGTCTGGTGCTGTGCGGTCTTAGCATCCCTTTTGGCAGCGGTCTTAGCATTGTGGGGCTGCTCAGGAGATGGCAGCGAGCAGTCGCGCAAATACTGCGAGCTTGGCCGGACGCTCGGCAAACAGAGCAAGTATCACGAGGCCCTCGATGCGTTCAATAAATCAATAGCAGCGGACCCCAAGAATGCAGAAGCTCATAACGGGTTGGGGCTCTGCTATCTTCTGCTTGGCCAGGAGCAAAAGGGAGAGCAAGAGCTAAAAGAGGCCTTACGGCTCAAGCCAGGCCTCACCAAAGCTGTCCGAAATCTCGCCTTATTGTATCAGCGCCAGAACAGGACGAAGGAGGCAGTCCCACTTCTTGAACAGATCACGGAGGCTAGTCCCGACGACGCTAAGTTCTGGTCATTCCTCATGACGGCCTACATGGGTGAACACCAGATAGAGAAGGCACTGGTCGCCGGCAAACGATCGCTCGACCTCGCCCCAAACGATCCCACAGTCGTCGTGAACTACGCAAACCTGCAAAAACAGCTGACCAAGCTCGATGAGGCGGAGCGATACTACAGACAAGTCGTGGATATGAATCCGGCAGACAAGGAGGTCAGCTCTTTGGCAATCACAGGTCTGTTCGACGTTTATTTCCTACAGGGCCAATACTCGAAGGCAAAGGTAGTTGCCCTGAAGGCGAAGAAGGACTTCTCCAATAACTTCGTGGTTTACTACAACCTGGCGATTCTATACGAGAAGCTTAACGAGAACGACTTGGCAGGCCAAAACTACGACAAAGCGATGGCGCTTGCGCCTATGAACGCGGTTTTGTTGGTCAGGGCGGGGGAGTTCTACGACCGTATCGGCAAGGGGAAACGAGCTGAAGAGATTTATCGAAAAGCGATCGAGGTCGCTCCAAAGTCTGTGGACGCCTACCTTCATCTAATCAAGAATGCGATCAAGACTGGAGAGGGGTTGGCTGAGGCCGAGGGCTATTGCGAGAAAGCTCTCTCGTTTGCCAATCAGTATGAAAAGCCAAAACTGCTCGACCAAATGGCGGTCTTGAAACGAAGCCTGGGCGACCTGGAGGCCTCCATCAAGTATTGTGAGGACGCGCTTGGGAGCCTGCCCAAAAAAGACAAGGTGGGCGAGGCGGCAATCCGTGTGCATCTTGCCGAGACCTATAGAGAGCAAGGAAAGTTCGCTCTCACAAAGAAAGAGCTCGAGGCCGCATTGGCGCTCTCTCCCCCAGAACCTTTGCTCAAGGAGATCGAGACCGCCGCCAGCAAGCTCCCGCCACAGTGGGTGCCAAACCTTGGGGGCACGGAACCTAAGTCAAGCAAGAAAAGTTCAAACTAGTGGTCGCGCAGAAGATTGAAGGCGGCGTGGCGTCAACGCTGATGATGAAAATTAAATAATGCGAGGTCTTCTGATTAGCTTCTCTTCTCCTCAGCGGTTCTTGCTGGTATCGCTGCTAGTTCTCGGTCTGGTTTGGTCGGGGCGTGTGTCGGCCCTCGTCAGGCCGACGTCAAACGCAAGGCTGAGAGAGGCTGCCAATCTCTATTCAAGAGTGGAAGAGCTGTGGCGAGCAAGGGCGGCCGGTGACAGGAGAAAGATGGCCTCGATGATGGCCTCCTCCTCGGGCAAAAAGCTACAGTCCGAAGACATGACACAGTTCAGAGGCGGAGCGTCCGGGCCGATTGTCACCGATTTCATGGTTGATGACCTCACCGTCAATTTCGATGAGAATCTTGCTGAGGCCCAGATCAGCTTCACGATCGCGATCCCTGGCGCCCCCGTTAGGATACAACAGAGGCAGACGGAAACGTGGGAGAAAATCGGCGCCAAATGGTTCTACGGCCGCATCTCACTTCAACATTTCGGAGACACAAGCATCACTGGCGTTGTGGACGTCGGCGTTACGGATGTTGTGGACACGTCCGCAACCTCTGTCGCGACCTCGGCTGCGGGCAAGGATCCTTTTGCCCTTGAGATCTCGGATAGCTTCGACAGGTTTAGGATCGCCACTCTCTGGGCATCAGACGCCGTTCAGGTCATCGATTCTGGCCGTAGCAAGGAGGGCATAAATCTCCTCAAACAAGCCGTCCGAATAGGCGCCCCGCTCGTATGGGAGAGGGTCGTGGTGGAAGGGCTTGTTGGCACAGATGCCTGGAACCAGGTCATCCCGGACGATAAGGAAAGGCGCCTGGACCTGGTCGAGGTCCTTGAACGTGTCGGCAAAGCAGAAGAGGCGGTGAGGATTATT
>CAZKNE010000316.1:0-3332 GCA_964554005.1 uncultured bacterium
TGATCGAAAGATCGTCTCGGCCGCTGATCTGAGCAAGGCCAGTAATGCCGGGCTGCGCGTCGAGCACCCTGCGCTGCCATTTCTCGTAGCGGGCAACAATTGACGGGACCTCGGGCCGTGGCCCGACGAGGCTCATCTCCCCCTTCAGGACATTTATCAGTTGAGGCAGCTCGTCTATGCTTGAGAATCGCAGGAACTTCCCCAATTGCGTTATTCGGGGATCGTTCTCCTGCGTCAGCACGGGCCCAATGCTATCGGCATTTTCGACCATCGTTCGGAACTTAAGTATTCTAAATGGTTTGCCTCCCCTTAGAATCCGCTGCTGGGCGTAGAACACCGGCCCCCTGGAGCTGAGCTTGATCGCCAGGGCAGCAAGGAGGAAGAGAGGCGACAGCACGATCAGCACGATAGTTGAGAGGACAACGTCGAATATGCGCTTCACGATCTTCTGCTCTCGCCTGATTCGGCTCTCAAAAAAACTCATCAGGAGCAGGTCAGCCGTGTCGTCCATGGGCGCTGTCTGAGTTATTATCTCAAAAAAACTCGGGACGATGCTGTATTCGGTGGAGGTCTCGTTGCAGATAAGTATGAAGTCCGAGATGGTTGACCTGTGCGCAGAGGGCATTGCTATCACGACACGGTCCACCCTATGTTTCCTGATGACCTCCTTCATTTGCTCGCGGGTCCCGAGCACCTCAAATCCAGACACAACTGACCCGGTCTTGGTCGGGTCATCATCGATAAACCCGACTATCTCATCTTTCTTGTCAACCAAGTCGCGCATCTGGGTGGCGATCCTCGCACCGGCGTTGCCGGCACCAACAATTAGAGCCCTTCTGGCCTCACGGGCCGACTTCAGCAGAAGCCTCGCGTCGATGTACGACCTCCAGATGAAGATCAGAGCCCAATTTGCGAGGAAAATGGAGAGCATGACGCTCTTGGGGAATGGGTATCTATCAAATGCGAACACGTAGGCGATAAGAAGAAGCGTGCCCGCTACACAGGCCTTGCCGGACGAGAACAGAAGCCGAATCTTATCCCTGAGCGTATCGACATAGTAGAGGCCGAAATAGTAGTAACACAGCAGGAATAGCCCAATCCCAACGAGCGCAACAGCGAAGTGCCCTATCGCGCCTCGAATGCCCGCGCCCGCGCCGAAGTTGAGGACGAAGCTCATCAAGTAGGCCAGGACAATTAGAAGAGCATCTGCCGATAGAAACTGCCACCAGTTGGCCTTGTTCAGTAGCTTCACGCTGTATTCCCTTTATCCTGTCGATTCATTCGCTATCCAAACACATTGTATTTGACAATACAGTAGATAGCACGCAGTCCATCCCGCCAGCCGATCTTCTTGCCCTCAGTGTATGTTCTGCCTCGATATGAGATGCCCACCTCGTAAACCCTGGCCTTTGCCCTTGCTATCTTAGCGGTTACCTCGGCCTCAAAGCCAAACCTGTTCTCCTTGAGCTCGAGTGATTTGATGAGCGAGGTCCGAAACGCTTTGTAGCAGGTCTCCATATCGGACAGGTTGATGCCGGTGAGCATATTGGAGAATATCGTAAGCGATCGGTTGCCGATGTAGTGCCAGAAATAGAGGACCCTATGCTCCTCACTGCCCTTGAAGCGGGACCCATAGACCACGTCCGCCCTGTCCTCGAATATCGGACGTAGGATCTTGTGATACTCGCCAGGGTTGTATTCAAGGTCGGCGTCCTGCACAAGAACGACGTCGCCTGTCGCCGCTGCAAGACCTGTCCTGAACGCCGCGCCCTTGCCCATATTCCTATCGTGAAAGAGCAGCTTTTGTATGTAGCGCTCGAGCTTGGGATAGACGTCTCTAGTGCCGTCCGTGGAGCAGTCATCAACCACGATGAGCTCTGAGGCAATGTCAACCTCCGAGACACGTTTGACGATCTCCGCTATCGTGTTCTTCTCGTTATAGACAGGAATAATAACAGAGACCTTCATCTGGGCAACCTCCTGATAGTCCGCAGCAGTGCAACATAACCCAACACAGTCCTCAGCAGCCTTAATTTTGCTCTTACCAAGCTTCCTATGTCAATCTGCGTAATCTGTGGAGAGGCTTTTCTCATGTCCCAGCCTGGATATAACGGGGACATCTTGGGGTGTTTGTCCGCAGATTGCGCAGATTCAGGGGATTAGACGATGACGAACTGACTGAGGGCGGATGCCGCCTATCTCGACTCGTCAGATGCCCTCCGCCAAGCGCCTATTGTTTCTTCGCCTCGGTCAGGCCAGGATTTGCGTGAGCACCCTGCTTAAACTCCGCTCGCCCACCTGAATTCGCCGACTTGAGGAAGTAACTCCTCAAAGCCGACATCTGATCGATCGGGCCCTCGCCAACGAACTCCGGGACCATTAGTCGCATCGCTCTGAGCGCACCTTGAAGGTCTCCACGGCCCAAGGCCTCCTCGAGCATGTCGATCAGTTTACGTGTCCTGTGAACATCCCGCTCCTCGCTGCCAGCCACAAGGATGTCTGAGTGCTCTGTGGCTTGTAGGTTCTCACTCTTCAGAAGCAACTCCTCGAAGAGCTTCTCCCCAGCCCTCAACCCCGTATAGACGATCTCTATGTCCTCGCCCGGGGTAAGCCCCGAAAGCCTGATCAAGTCCTTCGCAAGGTCAATGATCCGGACCTGCTCCCCCATCTTGAGCACGAATATCTCTCCCCCCTTGCCCATCGTGGCTGCCTCGAGAACCAGCTGAACCGCCTCAGGAATTGTCATGAAGTAGCGCGTGACCTCAGGATGCGTAACCGTCACGGGGCCGCCCTGCCGAATCTGTCGCATGAAAAGAGGAACTACACTGCCGGTCGAGCCCAACACGTTCCCAAACCTCACGATCATGAACGCCGTCTTCCGAGAATCCATGCAGTCCTGAACATATAGCTCCGCTAACCGTTTCGAGGCGCCCATTATGCTTGTCGGATTAACCGCTTTATCCGTCGAGATCAACACAAAGGACTCCGAGCCCCATTTCGTTGCCGCCTTGGCGAGCGTTGCAGTCCCGATCACGTTGTTCTTGAAGGCCTCCGCTGGATTCCTTTCCATCATCGGAACATGCTTGTGAGCGGCGGCATGAAAAATGAACTGCGGCCTTGACTCTCTAAATATCTCATCAACGCGAATAGCATCCACGATGTCAGCTATCATTGCGATGTGCTTAACCTTCGGCACCATCTCGCGCTCCAGCTCGTAGTCAATCGCATAGAGGCAGTTCTCAGCCTGCTCGACTAGAATCAGAACTGCTGGGTCGTACTTCGCTACTTGCCTACAGAGCTCCGAGCCTATTGACCCACCCGCACCAGTCACA
>CAZKNE010000317.1:0-3330 GCA_964554005.1 uncultured bacterium
CAGCCTGCCTATGATCTCCGCCGGCTCTACCGTCTCGCTGCCGCTTGTTATTGACAGTCAGCTGCCCAAAGCTATTAATCACTTCCGCATAGGTGAGGCGGTTTTCTTGGGTAACAATCTGATTGACGGGAGCACGTTACCTGGACTTCGCAACGACGTGATGTTGCTGGAGGCAGAGATCATTGAGATCAAGAAGAAAGGGCTAGTTCCGCTGGTTGAGACTAGTTCCATAACTCCTTTCGAGAACGATATGGATAAGGACGCGACTTCGCCTGGGCAGCGGGGCTACCGGGCGCTGGTCAACATAGGTGAACTGGACACAGACGTTTCTGGGCTGACGCCGGTAAGCGAGAATTACAGGATTGCAGGGGCGAGTAGCGACATAACTGTCGTCAATGTAGGCGAGAATCGCGGCAGTTTAAAAGTAGGCGATAAGATTCGCTTTCGTTTGGACTACTCAGCTCTTCTCAGGCTTATGAGCGGGGAATATGTCCAGAAGGTCGTCGATCCCCCCCTTGAAGAATTCAAGAAGGCCTGCCAGGACCAACAATGCAACATTCTCCCAGCCGTTTTGTAGACCGTCGAGAATGGAGGTTCCGAGAGAACCGATGGTTGACTCTCTGTGGGAGGCATGCGAGCGCGACCGAAATGTCTGGGACTCATGCGCCGGAAACTATGAGGACCAGATTGTCTGCGGGCATCCAGACATTATCGCATACGAGGCTTTTGAGGAGGCTCTTCTCGACCGCATCTTGCTCTATCTTGTCCGCGACCGTTTCCGGTCCGTGGACCTATTTGATGTCGGCTGCGGCTCTGGCCGTTTGCATCTCCGCTATGGTCTAAAAGTGACTGATGAGGCGGATTTGGACCCCGATTCGGCGGAAAAGCTCCGACGGGCACGCCAATCCGTTCCCGGTAGCGAGTACGACGCCCTGCTGGCGCACCGGCTACGTGCTGTCAGGGGATTAGATTTCTCGGACGCAATGATTAAGCTGGCTGAGAAGAAGCTCGTGGCTGCGGGGCTCGGCGCCTTGATTAGCTTGAGGTTGTTTCTTCGCGTAGGCTCTGCATTCGACTTGAAGCCTCTAAGGAAATACCCGGTGCCAGTCGCTGTTTCGCTGTGCAACAGCATCGGCGTCATGCAGGGGCCGGCAGGCGCAGCGGAGCTCTTCAAGGCCATGCGCCGAGCTGTGGAGTCCATGAGCGGGGTTGCGATCATTAGCGGTTACCGTAAGCAGGCAGTTGAGACGTTCGGTCTTAGCAATTACGAATCGACAATGGACGTTTGTGGCCAGCCGCTCTGGCTAGAACCGGACACCTATGCCGGCCCCCACCACACTCAGGTTCCTCGAGCCTATAAGCGGGCTCATGGTGCAGAGCAGACCATCAGCGTTGATGTGTTTGACCGAAAGGGCCGACTTGTGAAGGAAGGTTTCGTGCTCCGACGCGACGAGGCGGCTGTTAGACAGGTGATCAAGACAGGTCATATTCAAACGCACACCGACTACGAGTCCTATTGGTACGGCTTCGAGCAATTCGAGAAATGGATCGACGAGCTGTGGCCGAGGGGCCAATCATATCATCTTGCGGGTAAGAGCATTGACGCGCTTCGCGCCGAACCCGCACAGATCGCAATTCTTGATGCGGGCGGACGCCTCGAGGGATTGCTGAACCGCTGGCAAGCTCTGTAACGGCCCGCCTGAACCATCATCGCCTCTTGGTGATTTGTATCCATTGGGGAGGAGGCAACAATCAGTCGCAGCCTCAAAGCCCGACAACATGTTAAAAGCCCTTCAACCAAGCAGATACGCTGAGGCGCTCAAGAGATGGTCTTATATGTCCCCGGTGAAGAGCGGAGCGAGATACTCATTCACGATGGGCGAGAGTGAGCCAGTGAAGATCATGATCCCGACCAGTATCAGCAGAATACCGGCAGCGATGTTTATCTTGCGCATGTGCTTCTTGATCTTGGTGAAGTAGCCCAGTGCGCTATCGACTGCGATCGAGGTCAAAAAGAACGGGACGGCCATGCCCAGCGAGTAGAAGGACAAGAGATAGACCCCCTGCCAGACCGTGTTTGACTGGCTCGCATAGAGCAAGATCGCGCCGAGTATAGGCCCCACGCACGGCGTCCAGCCCACCGAGAACGCAATACCAATAAGAAACGAGCCGATGTATCCGGCTGGTTTGCTCTTGATCTCCACCTGCTTGTACTTGGTGAGAAAGCCGATCTTCAAAACGCCCATGATGTACAGGCCAAAGATCACGACGATGACGCCGGCGACCTTGCTGATGATCTCCACATGGTCCTGAAGCAACAGGCCGATCTTGCTGGCCCCCGCGCCGAGCGAGATGAAAACGACGCTGAAGCCTAGTATGAAGCATAAGGTGCTGATGACAGTCGTTCTTCTTATCTTGCCGAACTTCTTCTTCTCACCGGTCAGTTCAGAGAGCGATAGCCCCGTAATGAAGGCGAGATAAGAGGGAATGATGGGCAGAATGCATGGCGACAAGAAACTCGCGAGTCCCGCGAGAAAAGCTACCATCCAAGATATGCTTTGGACTTCCTGCATTTATGCTTTCCTTTTTCTAGTGCTCGATTACTGTGATTGTGAAACTACTCGAGTCGGGGGCCGGTGCACTTAGGCGCTAGTGTGCACTCGGTGGTCTTCTGCCAGAATATCTCCGTGAGCGGCGGCCTCCCCTGCCCGAGTCCCGCTTCTTGTCGTAGGGCCGTCTCGAGCGAGGTGGATGATTTGGTTTACGGGCCTGAGCCGGATAGATCTTGGGAGGCGACGATGTCAGAAGGACCTTCTCCGCCTTGAGAACCATCGGCAGGCTCGGACGACGCTCTATGTCGTCGCCAGATGGCTCCATAGCTCGAAATATGCCGATGAGCTCGCCACGCCAGGTGCGGAGTATTACAGGATCACCCACCGAAACATCACTTGTCAGTCTCACCTGATCGATGTCGATCGAAAGGCCGTTGAGCGCATAGTGCTCGGCCGTGGGAGAGACCTCACCGCGCACGAATTCGGGCAAGATGTGCTCAATTGGCTCCAGCTTGTCCAGTATCTCGTCCCTGCTGAGCGCAAAGACGCGGCTGTATGGCAGCGCATCGTCCATGCCCCAGGCACCGATCTTAGTTCGGTGCAGCCTGAAAACGTGAGCTCCACAGCCGAGTTTCTCACCGATATCAGCACAGAGTGACCTGATGTAGGTGCCCTTAGAACAGCTTATTCCCAGCTGCACCGTTGATCTCGAGAGCGATTGAAGCTCAAGTTCATGAATCGTGACATCCCTCGGCTCTAAACTTGTTTGAACGCCTTG
>CAZKNE010000318.1:0-3318 GCA_964554005.1 uncultured bacterium
GCGAAGTCCGAATACCATATAACCGCCATTCGGATACACTCGTCGGACTGCCAATGCGAGAAATTCTGACCCTTATCCTCCCACTTCTCAACGAGTCCGCCTACAGTTACACCAATGTTAGGCTTTGGTACACCCAGGACAATCTCCATCGTGGCGCAATCCAAATAGCCGTAATCTGGATACCACCTGGAGTTTGCAGAGCCGTAGGACGAAGTTGAGTGCATCCTTGCGCAAGGCGCGCCTTCATACTCGGAGGTGAACGTAAGACGCTGGCCAGCTGCCAGAGGCGGAAAGATCAATACAAGCTTGCCGGCAGTCCCGGTCGTGTCAAACCGTAGAATGTCCAAACCCCTGTCATCCAGTATCTTCATCACCTTGGTCGATGGTCCCTCTGGAGTGCTTATCATCGACAAAACAAACGGTAAAACTCGAACGCCTGACTTCAGGATCTCCAGCTCCATAGTGGTTCTGAACTTCGCAAATATCGCTGTCGAGCCCAGGACTAGTCCGGTTTCACTGAGTGACGTTTCGGTCTGGAGTGTTACCTCCTTGAAACCGACATTTACGTCAACTTTCCGGTCTAGCTCGTCCCCATCCGCTACAGGCTCGTATTCAGCTTCTCGACGGGTCAACGATTCACGCTGATCGGCACGGTTGTAGAGGCACAATGTTACTCCCTTTCCTCTGTCTCCCGCCATCAGCGCTACGTCGCGGTTGGCATACACGTATATCTCTTCCTGACGTGCTCGGAAAGCGGCGTGCGGGTATTCGTAATACCCTATCCAATGGTACTTGGGGGTCTTGATATACATGTCGCATAGGCCATCGTAATCCGGCAAGTAGTAAAGCTTCAGGAGCTCCTTCTCGCCCTCTGGCTGACCCTTGTTTGGCAACTTGGCAGCCCAGTTCGTTGCGGCCAGCCAGTCGATCTCGCCCTCTGCACGTTTCTTCGCCTCCTTGAATTCGCTCTTATCATCGACAGGGAAGCTCTCTAGACCGTCTATTTGGACGAATCTCTTGAAATTGGATGGCGTGAAGTAAAATGTGAACATGGTCACTTTGGCGTTCTTGAACTCCTTCACGCCCTTGCCCTTGCCAAGAAACTCTTGAGTTCTCAACCTCATCTGAATGAGCTCCTGCTCAGTCTCCCAGTCCTTGGCCATCTTTCTCGGCGGCTTGAAGTTCATAACCCCCTTGGCGAACACCGTTCCGCCCACTATCTTCTCGTTCCCTGAATAAAGCGGGTAGAACCTGCCATTTTTGGCGGAGATGTGCATCCGGTCGTGGTCGATTTTGAGCGTTTTGAACTTGAAGGCGGTCTTCTCCCTCACGTGAAGAAAATAAACAGGCTCAAATGACTGTTCGATGTCCCGGCCGGTTACGACCCAGTCATCCCCATCCTTCTTGAGCTTCATCCGCCAGACCTCGAGCCGGGGGTCGTCGAACGTGCCGCGAACAACGAAAAGCGTGCCCGTGGGGACGCCGTCAACCTTGGCTATGTTGAGATCGTCCTTGCTGGGTATGATCACGCCAGGGCAGGTCTCGGGGTCCTCGAACCACTCGTCTTCTTCCCACTTCTTCTGCTCGTCAGTTAGCTCCTTCTTCTCGGCCTCCTTCTCTTCCTTCTTTTCGGCCTCCTTCTCCTTCTCCTCCTCAGGCGGCTTCCAGGGGAACTTCACGGAATCTAGGCCGTCCTTCTCCAGCTTCTTCTCCAGCGCCTCGAACACCTTCTTTATCGCGGCCTTGTCCTCTTTTCCGACCTCTTTGCTCTCATCGAGCCACCATGTGCAGCTCCTGTCCTTTGAGATGCCGGTGTAGGTCCCGCCATTGTTCCCCTCCGTCGCAAACGCCGCCTGGCTGAGGCAAAACACGCTGGCTATCACAAGAGCCAGCAAACCAAACAACAGAGCTTGACTGCTATAAATGCGCATCAGACTTTCCTCCTAAATCGATGTATAGGTTAACTCCCAATATGTTCTCCTTGATCACCATCGGTTAAACAACCGGCCGGCGACCTCGGTTCTTGCTAGTTTGACTGGACCGGCACGAGAATCACGAGGCATCGGCGGAGATTGTTATCTATTTTACTATTTTGAATGGCTCCTTCGTCTCAACTGCCTTGCCGGCCAGGTCATCGCTGACCTTTATGAACAGAGTGTAGTTGCCGACCTTGAACTTGGCCTTATCGCTGCCCTTGTATGTAGGCGTCAGAGAGAATGAATACAGGTGGCTCTGGTTTGCGCCCTTGACGCGCTCGCCCTCGACTACCTGCCGCATGACCCGCCTGTCGCCCTCATGCTTGAACTTGTAGGTAACCTTAAACCGCGGCTTACCGGCGTTATCGACCTTCAAGTTGTACACATTGAAGTACACCGACAACGTGTCCCCAAGACGATACTGGTGGCTCGGCTGAGGCGTAACCACCATGTTGAGCGTGGGCTTCAGAAAGCCCGATTGTTCGTTTTCTTGGGCCTTCTCAACATCCTTCGCGAGCTCAATGCTGCTGAGCGCCAGCTCGCCCTTCGCTATCGATTTGACCGCAAACTCTCTCTTCTGAAAGCCGATCTTGCCGCTGAGATTGTCCTTCACGCCAGCCTCGAAGACGTAGCACCCAGGATCGAGGTTGAACGACGACACGAACTTCCCGGAGAGTTTCGGGTCGGCCGCCTCCTGCTGGTTCTTTACTCTTCGCGAACCACGCTTGACCGCCTCATTGACGGTCTTACCGTCCTTGTCGAGTATTCTGACGGCTATGACCAGGGATGTAGCCAGCCCGCCGGACACTATCTGCTTGAACTCGAGCGCGGAGTTCGGTATCTCGCAGTAAACCTCGATCTTGGCGCCCGGCGCGTCGTAGAGCTTGAAGGCCACTATGTCTAGCCCGAAATCGATCTTCTCGCCCTTGTAGGTCTTGATCAGAAGCAAGGGATTGTCCGAGGCGGCAAGCTGCTCGGTGCCTGTGGGTGCGCTCTGGGCGAGCACCGCAGCAGGGGCGACGAGCATCCCCAGAACGATCGCAATAGCTGGCAAGAGCACGTGATAGAACTGTCTCATGATTAACCTCCTAGTTATGATGAATAAAGCTAACGTGTCTTGAATGCTCGCATACGTTTCATAAGTGCTTAAACGATGTTCCCACACTGAAAGGCGACCTGCAATTACGACCCTCCACCCGCATACCGCCCCCATCGCTGAATCTCCTTCTGGGTCGGTATCGAGATGTTCTTGACGGCCGCTTGCCTCAACTCATCGATCACCGATACCAGCACCTGATACTTGGCGGAGAGATCGGATTTCACCAACACGAACTTGTTGGGG
>CAZKNE010000319.1:0-3315 GCA_964554005.1 uncultured bacterium
ACGCTTGGCCCATGGTGCCTTTTGCAGTGAGCACAAAGGCGTCAGGGGCTCACTCTTACAAGCCCCCGACGCCTCCGCGATTCGAGGCAAAGTCATAATGACGATGCCGGATCGGCTCTCAAAACACGAATGACTACTCGCTCGCGGCCGCCGCCCAGTTCAGCGGATAGTGTCTCTCGAGCTCTTGGACTACCCGCCAGATATTCTGCTGGATCCGGACCTTCGCCATGTGCGTTTCAGGGTCCCAGTCATCCAAAATGATCTCATAGCCCTTTACAACATTGGCGCTGTACTTCTGAATGTGCAGCATCGCATCATCGTTGAAAATCCTGGAGTCTTTCATGATAAGGACTTTGCCCACTTTTTCCGCGAGGTCGCTAATTGCGATGGTGAGCGCCGCCTCTCTGGCCAGAGCCTTGTTCTTATCACTCCATTCGCCGACACCCATTTCAGTTAATAGGACTAGATCAGCCCGATAACTACTCTTGACACTGCCCCCAACGGTCTCGGTTTTTGAGGTCTTTACTCCCGTCTCAGGGTGGTACGTGACCTTCGTTTCCCTTGCACAGCCAAAACATATCGCCAAGCAGCAGATCGCGACTGTCATCAGCATCATAGTCTTGCTTCTGACCACGGTTGAGTCCTCCTCTATAATTTGGTGTTTATTTGCTTCAAAAGTTCTATGCTTAGGACCAATCTCGACACGTTTTTGGTATCGAACCGGACCTTTTTCGATTCTGTAAGAAAGGCTCTGAGATCAAACGCCGTTGCACCCGCTGGTGAAGTATAAACCTTGAATGAGGCGCTTCCTCCTTTCTCCTTTTTCCACGCGCCGGGGGATACTGACCCGACACCAGGAGCCTGCTCTAAGAGCTTCTTGATCACATCGTAATCGTTGAGGGCGCAATTTGTCACATCGACCGAGAGGCTCCTGCCCTTATTCGCTAGGGTATTCAGCAGCTCCCAGCGCAGTTCCTCGGCCACGTGCTTGCAGGCATTCCTGATCGCCGATTCCTTGCTCCCCAATGCGTCGTGTGAGAATCCTCTGCTGCTGGAGGTCGAGAGACTGAAGCGCTCGCCTGTCGAGGGCGTCATCGCTCTTATTGTGGCGTGAGCTGTGGCACCCCACAAGTCCTTGCCTCCATAAACAGTTGGATAAACCGAATATCGAATACTGCCGTACAGGGCGATATCCGCATCAGCAACCACACCTAACTCTCGCACGCTTGACTTGTTGCCCTTTCTAGCGCTAGCGACGGTGTCCTTCGAGGCGCCGTCCGCTAAAAGGTCATCTCCAAGCGAGACCTCATACCCGGCATCCTCAAGAATGTCGGAAAGAATCGCCTCCGGCATACCCGGCAGCAAATCCGTGGTTCGCGCCTTTTCTGTTTGGCTCTCATCCTTGGCGCTTTTCTTAATCTCGATGTTCTTGCCACCATCCTTAACGGAAATGCTCAGATCGGCGGATTTTCCACCCGCTGCCGTATCGAACTGCGTCACCGTGCTGGCACCGATTTCTTCAAGGACGATCAGCAGCCGAGGGTTCCCCAGCATTTTGAGGAAGAGCTTGAGTGACTCAGCGCTGTTGTCCTTTACCATGTCGCCCTTCTTAACGTGCGCGCGGATGATCACGGAGTAAAGCCTTGGATCGTTACGGCTAACCCCTGAAGAAAGGACTTCATAACTTGTTATGTACCCGGCGCTCTCCCTCGTGATAGCATTTACCAAAAACTGGAAGTTGCGCATCTCGAACATATCTCTCACGTGAACGCCCGCGCCTTGGTGAATCGCGTTACGATAGGCGTCCAGGAGCGCTTTCTCTCTTGCCCGATCCTGATCGCCGTTTATGATGGTCGCCTTGCCCGTCACCTCGACGACCGTTACCCCGGGGGGTAGTGGGGAGTCCGCATGGGGCACTATGACAATGGGAACAGGTTCGACTCCTTGGCTAGAAGAGTGAGGCGAACAGGACAAGAAACACAGGGCGATTAGCAATGAAGCCACAGCCAGCCTTCCTGGGACCTGCGAGGCCCCACGCAGCTTTCCCGCTTCAATAAATCTGGAAGATTCCATGGGATACCTCCTTATATATCAATATATTAATCAAGGAACTGACGTTTAACGTTGGCCATTCTGTGCTCCGTCCCACTTAGCGGTCAGTTTTTCGGCAACACGCCTGACAGTGCTCAGCAGATATCTAGCTTCAAAAGGCGCGACAGCAGAGTCAGATACGATCATTTGTCCCGTCTGCCCGTCAATAACCCGAACATTTATTGAAACTGATCCGGCCAGAAATCCAGAACTGCCGATGATAAGGTATCTTGCCGCCAGCATTTTCCCAAGCTCAATTGCCTGCCCCTCGTCCGGGTCCACCATTTCACTGATACTCCAGTGGTGCTCCCGAATGACCTGGTCTCTGTCGGTCGCAGTTAGAACCTCGTATCGCCCCATTTCAGCAAAAGCAGTGATGAACATCTCGTCGATCTGCTCAAGCTTTGCATCCTTGCTCATGGGCAGAACGGCGATCCGTTGCTTCTCCCTTGGTTGAGGCCGGGCCCTCCGATGGCTCCTTTGGCAGCCGCACATCGAATTAGCGACAATCGGGTCGGAGGACATCTCCCGCACGAACTGCTGCGCTGTGCTCACAACCGCGTCCCCAACCGCCTGAGGAACAGAGGACCCATCGAAAGAAGACCTCTTGACCGCCTCAAAGAGCTTCTTGAAAATGATTGTGCCTTGATAATCCCTGAGCATGCACAGTATTCGAGCGGTGCACGTGGCCGATGATCCCTTAATCGCTAGCCTGAGCTCGTGAACCTTGATCGCCGCAACGCACGCACCGGCAGCGCCATACGAGGCAGGCAAGTACCTTTGTCGCACGGCCTTCTGAAACACTTGCTCGATCAATGGTTTCCCGTTGTATTGATAAACGCTTTTTTGCACCGGGGCACCGTCATTGAAACTCAGGACTGGTGGACACGAGACTCGTACAGCGCAAGGGATATCACACCGTTGGACATCAACTGCAACGGAACCTAGCGCGGGGTCCGGCAGCGTTCGGGGGACAGAGGCGCATCCCGCCAACAGGGACAGAACGCCAAATGCAGCAACTAAGCCACTATAACGAATAATCGATATGTGAACTCTCACAAAACTGCCCTCACTAGCGAAATTGACAAATCAAATACAATACCAGCATGCACTATACCTCTATGCTGGAACGGCTATCTGAGGCAAGGCTGCTAGCGCTCTGTTCTCAATCCCCTAAGGCCAGGATGAGATGTTATTACTCGGCTTCGCCTCGTTTAAACTTAA
>CAZKNE010000320.1:0-3305 GCA_964554005.1 uncultured bacterium
GGTGTTTGAACATGGAGGAGATATGGCCGGGACTTCGGTCAAGCCCACATCCTTTAGAGAGGACCCAGCGGACGCCGCTTTCAAGACCGGGAAGGACCGGCTCCTTAGAGAGATTGCCTTACATGAAGATGATCACAAGGCTCAAAACGCGACGGACTCCGGCGGCGGTTTGGATGTGTTTAACCCGACACAAAGCAGAACCCCCGGACGCATTATGCACTCCATCGTCTTTGGTGAGCAGCGACCGGCACGGGCTCCAGTCGCATCTCACGTGTTGTTTGTAAGTTACGGGGACTGATACTGATGGGTCAGGTTGGCGGGCAGCTCGAAGGAGGTCTAGGGTGACAAGAGTATTGGCGCGTGGCGCATCTGTGCTTATGCCTCTATTGTTTGCTGCCTCCCTCTATGCTCAGGGCAGTTATGATCTTGGCAACCGGCTTTTCGCGGAGGGCCGGACCGCGGAAGCGGCCGAGACGTATGAGAAGTCGCTACACGAGGGCAACAACGAGGTCGCGGCTCACTGTCGGTTCATGCTTGCCAGCTGTTTGGCGCAGATGAACGATTTTAATAAGGCCGAGAAGAACTATCGGCTCGTTTGGCAGCTTTTCCCGAGGAGCCCATGGGCGGACAATGCCCTGTTGCGCGTGGCGGCGCATCTCAGCAAGTCACGGGACATCAACGATGTGAAGGCGGCCAAATCCTACCTCGTGAAGCTTCAGGGGCTTTATCCCCAGTCATCCTTGTTGGCCGACTCGCTCTGCCTTCTAGGTGAGGACAACATCCTGCTGCACGAGTTCGACGAGGCCCAGAGGAATCTGACCGAGGTCCTTGATAAGTATTCGGACAGCGGCCTTGCTCCTCGAGCGCATTTCGCACTCGGTAGGCTTTATTCTGACGATGAGAATGAGCTTAGGGACCTTGACCGGGCGCTCGTCTAGTTCGGACTCGTGGTCGAGGAAAGCCCGTATAGCCCATGCGCTCCGTGGGCTTATTTCTCAATTGGCAATATCTTCCGCAAGCAGAAGAAATGGGAGTGCGCTAGGCCTTATTTTCAGACTGTTATTGAGCGATATGACGGGACGTTATGTGCGGCCGTGGCGAGGCCGATGCTCGTTCTTTCACAGGTTGAGCGAGACCAGTTTTTGCGGGGACGCGAGTCGTTTGAGCAGTTGCTGGAAATGATCAATCAAGACCAACGGCCCGTTATGCTGAAGAGCGTGGTTGCCCTGCCTCAACCAAGACAAGTTACGAAGCTTGAGATCGTTTCAGACGAGGCCTACTCGGATGAGGCCCAGGCGATCTACAAGGGAGATGTCAAGGTATCGGCCGGCAAAATGCGGATTTTTGCCGACTATGTTGTCTGCGAGCTGCGTGGCCAGGTGCTGCGCGCCTCTGGCAAGAGCACGAGGTTGCAGTTCGGCAAGGAATTCGTGCTGGATTGCAAGCAGTTGACATTTGACGTCAAGAAGCAGCAGGGGGTAGCTTCGGGCGATGTTAGGTTCGTAGAGGGTCCGGCAGCGGTACTGGCCGTGGGCCCCGGCTCTAGGCCAAAAGTCAAGGTAGTCAAGAGGCTCGTGTTCTTGATTAAGAACGGCAAGGCACTCTCACTCTCGGAGAAGGAATGAAGTTCTCCTTCGAGACGCCGGCCATGCTAAATCGCCTGCTTGTTCAGACCGGCAAGGTCTCGGAGGAAGACCTCGAGCAGGCTCTTGTTCAGGGAAACGGGTCGAATGACGGCGTGGTTGGGGAGCTGTTGGCTTCGCAGAAGCTAACGGAGGATGGCCTTGCGGAGGCCCTTGCCGGATACTCAGGCTGTCAGCATCTTAAGTATGATGAGTTCCCGGATGAGTATGTAGAACTGCCATCGCTTCCCCCCAAGTTCCTCAAGGAGCATTTGATACTGCCGCTTCGGTTCGAGGACAGCAAACTGGTCCTGGCGACGGCCGACCCGCTCGATAAATACACGCAGGACAACATTAGGCTGAGCGTTGGCAAGGATCTGAAGATACTGGTCTCATCCCAGCGAGACATCATGCGCGCGCTTGAGGACCGCTTCGGCGACGCGACTATGGGCGAGATCATTGAGGACCTCGATGAGGAGGACCTCGAGCTTATCGCTTCCGAGAAGGACGAGGACATCAGCCACCTTCGGGACAGAGCCTTTGAGGCGCCAGTCATCAGGCTGGTCAATCTGCTGATCTCGCGTGCTGTTGAGTCGGGTGCTAGCGACATTCACATCGAGCCTTTTGAGGGTCAGCTGAAGATTCGGTATAGGGCGGATGGTGTTCTTCACAACGTTGAATCTCCGCCTCGTGCCTTGGAGTCTGCGATCGTTTCGCGGATCAAGATCATGGCGGACCTAAACATAGCGGAGCGGAGGCTTCCTCAGGACGGCAGAATTGGTCTGAAGGTTGGAGGCAAGAAGATAGACCTTCGTGTCTCCACGGTTCCGACGCTTCACGGAGAGAGCATTGTCATGAGGGTGTTGGACCGGGAGAACATGGGGTATAATCTCTTGAGTTTAGGTTTTGACAAGAGGACGCTTGGCGAGTTCGAGTTTCTGATCCGCAAGCCCCACGGCATCGTTCTCGTTACTGGGCCGACGGGAAGTGGCAAGACGACGACTCTCTACGCTGCTCTGGAGAAGATCAACTCCCCCGACAAGAAGATCATCACGGTCGAGGACCCTGTGGAATACGAGCTGGTGGGCGTCAATCAGATCGAGATCAAGCCGAAGATCGGCCTGACATTCGCTAATGGGCTTCGGTCGATCGTTCGTCAGGACCCCGATATTATTCTCATCGGCGAGATTCGAGACATTGAGACGGCAGAGATTGCGATACAGTCCGCCCTTACTGGCCACCTCGTTTTCAGCACTGTGCACACGAATGATGCTCCGAGCACTATCACGAGGCTGCTGGATATGGGCGTAGAGAACTACCTTTTGTCCTCGACGGTGGAGGGGATACTTGCGCAGAGGCTCGTTAGGCGCCTGTGTCCGCAATGTAAAGAGGCTTATACGCCGTCGAAGCTGGAGCTTTCTCAGATTGGGGTTCAGGGCGGCGCCAAGGACATGCCCAAAACGATTTACAGGCCGGTTGGCTGCGATGAGTGCGATCAGACGGGCTATAAGGGCAGGATTGGCATCTACGAGCTGTTAGTAATGACGGATGAGATGAGCTCGTTGGTCATGGAGACCTCCGCCGCGCAGAAGCTTAGACGGGCAGCTTTGCAGCGGGGGACTCGGACACTTCGGGAGGACGGCTGGCAGAAGGTTGCTGACGGGATAACCACTATCAGTGAGG
>CAZKNE010000321.1:0-3288 GCA_964554005.1 uncultured bacterium
CCCAATTCGTTTGAGGCATACCTTGAGGCTGGTCGGATTAGCTCCCAGAGGCATGAGTATCAACGAGCTATCTCCGACTACAAAAAAGCTCTTTCGATCAATCCAGACCTTCCGCTTGCGCACTTCAATCTGGGGCACGCGTATCTCTCGATGAAGCGGTATTCGCAGGCAGTAGCAGAGTTCAAGGTTGTGATAGGCAGTGGGTCATCTCTGATGTGCGATGCCTACATCAATCTTGGTGTAACTTATCACAGGATGGGGCGGCTAAAGCAGGCGGTTACGGTTTTCTCTGAGGGTTTGAGAGCTTGTCCGAAAAGCAAGAACTTGAAGCAAAAGCGGGACCTGGTTCTAAGGCAGTTGAGGGATGCATCGAGAAAACGGCAGCGATAGTTCAGGGAGCACTCGTAATTCTGTGAGGTCGATTTGTATCGTCCGCGGCCTCAGCCTGCTTGTGATCTGCGCATGTCTGGCCGGCTGCGGCGTATCATCATACCACCGGGTGCGCTCTGACCCGGGCATGTTCGTTCGTCGGACATACGTGAACCAGACGTATAGTCTCCGCTTTGTCGTTCCTCTGGGGTGGGTCGCCGAGAACGCCCCGTGGTATGCGCATGGAACGCTGGTCACTTTCCAGGCCCAGGACAACGCGACTTCCGGCAAGGTTGTGGTCTTCAGTTTCAACCCAAAACGCCATTTGACCAAGCAAGAGAAGAGAGACAAGATGATCGCCTCGCTAACCCGTCAACTTTATCCGATGCGACAAGTGGAGAGCCGTAGATTGATAATGCCCTGGGGCGAGGTGCTTGAGGCCATCTACGATCAGCAGGTCGCATCGAGGCATTTCATTTACAGGGTTTGGCTGGTAACGAACAAGTCCTTGGGCTATGCGATTGTCTGTCGGACCTCGGGTTTGCTTTACGTGCTTATGAAGGATGAGATCAACAGGCTGTTTGGGAGTTTCAGATTGCTCGAGGCCGAGTCTGTTGGGGCGGAGGTGAAGGTCGCAAGTGGTCTGAATAAGAAGGATTTACGGGACTCGATTGCCTCGCTCAAAAAGCGTTATGTCTTGGCGGTCAGTCGCGTGTTGGATGCTTCCACGGGTGATGGGGACAAGCAGGTCATCGACGGGCTGAGCCGTGACCTCGCAGTCTGGGAGCAGGGCATCACAAAAGCCAAGCAATTGCTAGAAATGGGCGGGCTCGAGCAATGCGCAGCGCTTCAGAATCAGCTTGCCAAGCAGCTGGCAGCAATAAACAGGACTGCACTGAAAGAGGGCTATATACTACATACGATACGCTGCAAGGGGGAGACACTTTTTGCGATCTCCAAGTGGTTTACGGGCGAGGCGAGAAACTGGCGGAAAATAAGGGATTTCAACGATCATCTCGACCTTAATGCGCTGAGGATAGGGGATGAGGTGAAGATACCGCTTTATTTAGGGCTCAAGACGCGTGATCCTATGAAGTGTAGTGGGCGAGTGAAGCCTCGTCTTAGGCGGAAGCACAACAGAGGCAAGAGAAAGGAGGAGATGGAACCAGTCGGGCCGAAGTAAGTTCTATTATTGTATTGGACGTCAGACTGCGGGCTGAAGGCCCAGGGCATCTAGATAGCATTTGGACGCAGAATGGTCTGGCTAGGAGATGAAGCGGTGATTGCCGCGCTTGCGCATTGGTATATTTAATCTTTAATCTGTTGCACTTCTGAGCCGGTCCACAGCCAAGACATGATTGGGGATCCCTATTTTTGTGCGTCAAGGTAGTGTAAAGACCACTTAGGTCTTGCAGCTTTGGCATCTTGGTGAGTGGCCTGAGCAGAGAGGGTGCATTCTTTCATTGGAGGTTTTTTGGATGAAGTACGTAGCCAAGGTAGTGTATCTGGCACTTTGCATTGCGGCCGGGTATATCTTGGGAATACAGCTTGCGGGAGCCTTTCCCGACTACCGCTTTTGGGGCTATGCGATTGGACTCGCGATTGGCCTGATCATCTGGCAGCTTTGTATGATGGTTGAGCGGCTTGCAGAGAGGAACCCATTGAGGACGATTTTGGGTGGGACAATTGGGTTGTTTCTGTCGCTTCTGCTTGCCGGGTGGTCTTATAGGTTGATAGGAGAGCTTGCGGGCCCTGACATGCTGCCTGGGTCTTTCAAGTTCCTTCTCGGCATGGGCGTTGTGTATCTCGGGGTCAGGATCGGGGCGCTTAAGTTCAGGGAGCTGACTGTTGGAAGCCTCAAGTCTTTCTTACAGGCCAAAGCGGCCGACGAGGGTAACAAGATTCTGGACACGAGCGTGATCATCGACGGGCGCATCGCCGATGTGTGCGAGACGGGCTTCGTTGAGGGCAAGCTTATCGTCCCACAGTTTGTGCTCAAGGAGCTCCAACACATCGCCGATTCCAGCGATCCACTGAGGCGCAACCGTGGCCGACGTGGTCTGGACATACTGCATAAGCTCCAGAAGAAGTCCGACGTGCAGGTGGACATTATTGACACGGACTTCCCATCGATCAAGGAGGTCGATGCGAAGCTCGTGCAGCTAGGCAGGAGGATGAACGCCAAGCTGGTGACCAACGATTTCAATCTCAACAAGGTGGCGAGGCTCCAGGACGTAGTGGTCCTCAACGTCAATGAACTGGCGAACTCGGTGAAGCCCGTTGTTCTGCCTGGCGAGATCATGAATGTCTCTATCGTGAAGGATGGCAAGGAGCACAATCAGGGCGTCGCCTATCTCGACGATGGGACTATGGTCGTCGTCGAGGACGCCAAACGCTACATGGGTAAGGTCGTTGAGGCGGAAGTCACCAGCGTGCTTCAAACAACCGCTGGCCGGATGATCTTTGCCAAGACAGGCAACCACAGCGCCCCAGATTCCTCGAAGCGCGGACGCACGCAGCATCCAAAGAGCAACCGGGCTTAGGTGCCTGAAGATGCGGCGCATTGCCCCGCGCCGTGCAGATGAGGCATGGCAAGCAATCACGAGCGAGCGTCGAGCAGGCGGCAAGTGATGTTCGTATCCGCTGTCGTGGTTGCAGGCGGCGAAGGTATAAGAATGGGTTCGGCCGTCCCGAAACCGTTCGTCAGAATCTGCGGCGTCCCGATGGTTTTTTACTCGCTCCAAGCCCTCGAGCGCTGCAATCGAGTATCGGAGGTCGTTCTTGTGCTTTTCGAGGGTGGCAAGCAGCGCCTGGCTTCGCTCGAGGGCACAGGGCGGTTCACGAAGCTTAAAAACGTGCCTCGGGGCGGCCCGCGCCGTCAGGACTCCGTTTACAATGGCTTGCAGGCGTGCGACGAAC
>CAZKNE010000322.1:0-3271 GCA_964554005.1 uncultured bacterium
GTCCTTGGGTTGGCGTCTTCAGCGGCGAGAGTTTGGTCGGCGTCGCGGGGGCGCATTTCTCAACACCCTGGGTAACAGAGCTCGGCCATGCAGTTACGCACACAAAGTTCCGGCGCATGGGCTGTGCGAGGGCTCTGGTCGCGCGACAGATCAATGTATTGGCCGGCAAGACTCAGCACATAACAGCTTGCTGTTTTCAAGAAAGCTACGCGCCTCAAAGTCTCTTGGAGTCGATGGGTTTCAAGAGGCACGAGCAGGTCTGGTTGACGGAGTTTTCTGTTGGCTGATCGCCTACCCCGCCTGGACAGCATAACGTCCAGCGCCGGATGCATGGAGGCAACGAAATGCGGAAAATAGCCCTGATATGCGGCAAGGAGCTCAGGGCATACTTCGGCACCATGATCGGTTACATCATTCTCTCGGCATTCCTGGCCGTGTCCGGCGTGGCCTTCTTCTACTGGGTCAATCAGTTCAGGACATCAAGCATGAGGCCAGTGTTCCAGATCATCTCCGTCGTGCTTCTCTTAACCTCGCCCGCAATAACCATGCGGCTTCTCGCCGGGGAGTTCGCCTCGGGCACGTCCGATCTGCTGCTGGTGTCTGCGATCACACCGCTACAAATCGTTCTAGGTAAGTTCCTTTTCTGCCTGTGTATGGTGATCATCATGTTGCTGTGCACTTGCGATCTTCCGCTGCTGGTTCTGCATTATGGAACCCCAGACATGGGTGCGGTTTTGACGGGCTATCTCGGCCTGTTTCTGGCCGGGGCGTTCTTCTGCTCCGTTGGTCTTTTCGCCTCTTCCCTAACCAGAAACGCCGCAGTGGCGAGCGTGGCCGGCCTTGGGATTCTCCTTGCTCTTTTGTTGCTGCCGGGTGGCAAGACGTTCCACCTTGCCGCTGCGTTCTCCCCCTTTACCCACTTTGCCGGCTTCGCTAAGGGAGTTCTGGACACGTCAGACGTTGCCTATTTCGTGCTTGGCATCTTTTTTTTCCTCTTACTAACAGCCAGAATCCTGCGACTTAGACAGCGAATATGACGGCCGGAAGAACAGTCCTCAGATCGCTTGGTAAGGTCTCTCCTGTCCTTGCAGTCCTCTGTGGATTCGTGGCCCTCATGATCTACCTTTTTTTCCTTCAATTGGTCTTCTCAGCAAAGCTCTACCTCGCAGCAGCTTGCGTCTTCGCCGGACTGTGGGCCTTGTCGAGGCGCGAGTCGCTCGAAAGGTCCTTCAAAAAAGTCATAGCAGCAGGGGCCCTGTCCTTCGCATTGGACGTAGCTTCTGCCGCCGCGCTCGTGGTGCTTAGCTTCTACATCTTCAACCAGCACAGAACAGTTCTCGACCTTACTGTCAGTGATAGTTTCACGCTCTCCCGATTCTCACAGAGCATGATCGCCAAGCTCGACAGAGACATCGAGATGATCGGTTTCCTGCGGGCGGACGACCCTCGCATCACGCAAGCTCGGGACCTACTTTCTCAATATGACATTGCATCTGGTCGAATTAAAACACGCATCATCGACCCGGAACTCAGCCCAACTGAGGCGGCGCGCTACGGTCGGGATGTTCAGGGCAAGATCATGGTTCGGTGTGGGTCCCACGAGGAATGGTCAAGCTCTTGGCAGGAACAGTCAGTTACAGGCCTTATTGTTCGTGCAACGAGCGATTCTCAGCCAGAGATATACTTCCTTTCAGGACACGGTGAGCGATCGATCGTGGGCTCAGCTCCGATGAACCTATCCCAGGCCGCCCAGTATTTGCGATTTGACGGCTTCGATGTAGCTCGGCTTGATCTCACTTCCGGGCAGCGCGTCCCCACTAACGCGTCTGTTGTGGTCTTGGCCGCTCCCACGGCAAACCTTCTGCCGACCGAGTCCGAGTCGCTTGAAGACTACCTTTCACATGGCGGCAGGATGTTGTTCCTTCTCGAGCCTAAGATGCCCGCTGGGATTTCGCAATTGCTCGCACAGCTAGGGTTACGGACGCTTGGCGGTGAGGTCATAGACCCAGCGAGCAATGTCTTTCACGACCCTCGCACCCCGGCAGTTACGAGAACAGGCAGGCTAGACCATCCGATCGCGACTGGCCTTGCTGGGGTTTTCTTCCCCGGCGCCTCGCCAATAGCTCCGCTGAAGACACGTTCGCCAGAGGTGGACGTCAGGGGCATCCTTATTTCAAGCCCCGCCTCTTACGTCATGTCGGAGGACAGCGAACGAGGCTCGGAGCCAATTCTTGGCCCGTTCTACCTGGCCGTCTCAGCTGAGGCGCCAGCCAGCGCTCTTGGACTCGCAAGTAAGAAGAAGGCTCGCAACTCAACGGCCAAAGGACACGGGGCGCCGGGCCTACTGTCGCACCCTGGGCTTCTGAAAGAGATGCGCAGTGCGAGTAAGATAGCGGGGGCCAAATATGCTCGAGTCGTTGCGATCGCGGACGTTGATTTTGCGGCCAACAGGTTCATCGACCAGTTTGGGAATGTGCAGCTGGTTCTTTCAGCGGTCAAATGGTTGTCTCAGAGCGATGAGATCGTGTCGATCCCACACAAGGGGAGGCGTTTGGGGCGGATGGTTCTGACGAGCCTTGACCTGAACATTATCAAGTTTCTCTCAATCGTCCTGCTCCCTCTATCCGCGGCGGCGGCCGGTGCGATTGTCTGGTATCAAAAGAGGTAGTGCGCTTTCGTCCAGGCAACACGTAGCAAGATTCGGCGCGGATTGCTCTTGACACAGATACTCTAAGGGTGTTATTTGTGCGGCCGCCAGGCATAAGCTGACGGCGTGCGGTTGCACGGTTAGAGAACATTTAGCAGAAGAGGATTCATGTATTATGAGTGTACGTGAAGTTGGTGAGATCATCCAGGGCTATGATTGTCAGAAATCGTCACTTATCGCGATATTACAGGATATTCAAGCAGAATACAAACACTTGCCTGAGGATGCGCTTCGGAGTGTATCCCAGATGCTGGATGTCCCATTATCGGAAGTCTATTCCGTAGCAACGTTTTTCACATCGTTTAGCCTTCAACCTCGGAAACGACCGATCTTGGTGTGCACCGGGACGGCCTGCCACGTTCGAGGGGCTGGCCGCATACTTGAAGAGATACAACGTAGGGTTGAAGGGTCTGAAGAACTAAAGGAAGAGTTTTCTGTTCAGACAGTGCACTGTCTTGGGGCTTGTGCGCTTGCACCTGTTGTGGTTGTTGATGACAAGTATTATGGGCGCATGAGCATCGGGAAGGTAGATGAGCTCTTCCCTCAGGAGGTGGCCAAATGACG
>CAZKNE010000323.1:0-3271 GCA_964554005.1 uncultured bacterium
ACCAATCGTCCGGATGCTGGCCATGATAGAACGTGCCTTCAGGAGTGCCGGTGATCTCAGTCCTGCTGACAATAAGGTCGGCCGTCCCTACGTTGCTGAAATAAAGGATATCTCGGCCTTCGTAGCCGCCGACAACCATCCGGCCAAAGTCGATATCATCGACACTAAGGTCGATGTCCGGCTCGCCCGTGGTGCCTCCGGCACCGGCGCCCGTGCAGCTCACTACTGTTAGCCCTGGATTCACGGGGTTGCTGAAGTCGTTGTGCCTGATGCTGAAGTTGGTGCTGTATGACATTGCCGCGGTCGGCGTGAAATCGATCCTGATCGTCATCGTCCCGCCGTTGGCCGGCACGTGGTGCGGATAGTAGCCTAAGCCCCGCGCGTCGCTGAAGATGAAGGGCGGAGGCGTCTGATTCGAGACGCTATATACCACGAGCTCCGCGCCGCCAACATTGGTTACCGTGAACGTGCCCGTGCTCGTCTCGCCAACCGTTACATCGCCGAATGCAAGCGTCTGCGGCGTAACCAAAATGCTTGGATTCTGCATTGACGCCTCGCATCGACCCGTCAACGAAACTCGAACTTCCGGCTCGTCAGGATCGTTGCTGGTGATCACGAGCGTCCCGTCAAACTGTCCCATACCTAAAGGTCTGAACGTGACCGGGAGCCTCTGCGTCCCGCCAGGGTTTACGGTCCCGCCGCCCCCCATGGTGGTAAACGCTAGGGACATGGACTCAATCACAACATCATATAATATCAGCTGCTGGACGCCGACGTTCGAAATCCCAACAATAGCGTTAACGCCGTCCAAAAGGCCCGGCGGCACTGCGCCAAAGTCGATCGACATTGGCTCAACGCTGATATCCGGCTCGTTGCGCGCGTATCTCGTCTGGCAATCCGGCTCGAGCGGCGCTCTTTCCACGTTCCCAGCGTTGTCAACGCCAATCGTGTAGAAGTAGTAAGTGCCCTGACCGTCTCTCGGCATAAACGTTATTTGCCCGCTCGGACTCGTGCGAGTTATACGAGAGCTCTCGAACTCGCCGTTATCGAACTTATACCAGAGCGTCACACGATCAAGGCCGCTCGTGATCTCATAAACGTTATAGTCGATCAGTATCTTCGGCTCATAGACTGTTCCGGGCGAAGTGCAGAACGACGCAGGAGGCGTTACGTCATAGATGACGCTGCAATCCGGCTCATCCTTGAGCGCCTCGAGGTTACCAGCCCTGTCGTCGGCCCTCGTCTGAAGGTCATAGAAACCCTCGCCGTCCTTCGCCCAAAGGCTGAACGTGCCCTTGGCAAGGTCCATCCTGACGCCCGAATCCTGCCAATCGCCGAACTCGAGGTTGATGTATCTCTTGAACCGATACCACAGACAGGTGCCCCTGACGCCGCTGCCATCTATGGAGAAGGAAATGTCGGGGTCTTCGGCGTCAAACATTATCGAAAGCGGCGACTTGTTTGCGTAGGTGCCGCTCGCGCACGTCGAGACCGGCGCGGTGGTGTCGTAAAGAACCGAACACTCCATATCCTTGGCCGTCTCCACATTTCCAGCAGCATCGGTTGCGAGGGTGAAGAACGAGTAAACGCCCTCGCCGTGCGTAAGCTCGAAATCAAAAGCGCCAGTGCTTGCCGTCATCGAGAGCCCGCTGTCATCCGGAACGCCAAAGTTGAAGCTGAACCACAGGCTCACTGTTACGGAACCAAGCCCCTCGTCTCCAGCCAAGAAAGTAACTGTAACCTCAGTCGCGTTCGTCAAGCTCGGACAACTGCACTGTGAGAACGGTCCTTGCGTGTCGAGTATCGTTACGGCGTCGGGCATGTCGGGAATCCGCTCCCGATGCCCGACCTCATCCACGGCGATCGTGTAGAACGCATACTCGCCGTCGCCCTGGGCGGTGAAGGCCAACGTGCCGCTCGTCTCATAGCCCACGAGGCCCGTGTCCGTGAACTTCGCTCCGTTGTAGCTGCTGAAGAGCTTCGTCCTGTTCACGCCCGAGACTGCGTCCTGCGCCTCGTAGGCTATGCTGATAACCGCGGACGAGGCGAGCGGAACGGACGAACAGCTGGAAACTGGCGCCTCCCTATCGAGAAGAACGACCGCGTCAGCTGTTTCGGGAGCATCCTCTATATTGCCCAGGTAATCCTCGGCCGTCGTGTAGAAGCCATAGGTGCCATCCCCATCGTAGAGCCTGACTTCAAACACACCTTGGTCATTCCCATGACGAGAAAGTCCAGTATATTCCCAATCACCGTCGTTGAACCTCTCGAAGAGCTTGACCTCCTTGACACCGTTGTTCAGCTCTACGACGTGGAACCCAACTTGAATCTCGTTGAAGGTCGCTATGGCCGGCGCGGAACAATGCGATTCTGGAGCCTTGACGTCGAAGTATATTGAAAGGACGTCCGGAAGCGCCGCAGGAGGCTCCACGTTCCCGGCCGCGTCAACGGCGATGGTGTAGAACTCATAGGTTCCATCACCCAAGAGCGGGACGAAGGTGAAGGTCCCAGAGCTGCCCGAGCCCTTCTTGGGGTGCATCGTCCAATCTCCAAAGGCCATGCGATGCCAGAGTTGAACCTCGACAATGGCGTTGCTGTCAACAACGTCGTAGTTCAAGAGAATCTCGGTATCCGTCAGGCTGTTGAACGTGCAGGTTGATTCTGGGGCCGTTGCATCATAGATCACCGAGGCCTTCGCCGTGCTCGGGCCCAGCTCCATGTTGCCGGCGTTGTCCTCGGAAACTGTCGTGAACTCGTATGTGCCCTCGCCTGTGGCTGAGGCATCGAACTCAAACGTGCCCTCAGCCGCGCTCGAGGAGAGCCCGCTATCAATCCAGTCGGCCGAGCCAATACGGTAGTAAAGAACCGCCTCGTTCAAGCCACTCAGCCCGTCGTATGCTCTGAACTGAATGGGTATCGTCGAATCGCTCGTGTACTCGCCGTCAACAGTAAGCCAGCAGCTCGAAACTGGGCGAATCGTGTCATAAATTGTCGTCGTATCCGGCTCGGCGCTCGCATTAGGCCTCGGCTCCTCGTTCCCGATCGCATCGACCGCGACGGAGTAGAAATCGTAAACCCCATTACCGAGGTTAACGCCGAAGTAGATCGTGCCCTCTGCTGCCTGCTTGGCCTGGCCGCTGCATGTCCATGCGCCGGCGTTGTATCGATACCACAGAACGGTCTGGAAAATGCCATTCACAGCATTGCTGGTGAACTGAACAGGGATTGGCATCGCATTATCGTATTCGGGTGATGTGCAGGATGATTCGGG
>CAZKNE010000324.1:0-3259 GCA_964554005.1 uncultured bacterium
TGCAATCGTCGTCTCGAATCACGGTGGCCGTGTTCTCGACAACATGCCCGGGGCTTTGGACGTCCTACCCGACATCGTTTCCGTGGTCAAGAGCAAAGTCAAGGTGCTAGTTGACGGTGGTATAAGGTCTGGCGCAGACGTGCTCAAGTGCCTCGCACTGGGCGCGGATGCGGTGCTAATTGGGAGGCCCATCGCGATTGCGGCCTTCGGGGCAGGGATAGAGGGCGTTGAGTTTTACATCAACAGCATCAGAAAAGAACTGCGAAACTCAATGATTTTGACCGGCTGCCGCACGATCGAGGACATCACGCCAGATGTGGTCTGCAAGGTCTGACTCCGAGGGTGCCCGGCCACGATGGCGACTGGGACGCGGGTTCCCTGAAGAACGGTCCAGGTTGATGCCGATGACGGCATCTGCCCGTGCTGGGCAAGTGCGCTTCTATGGCTGAGAGGCTTGGTTTCAGGTCAGTTTCCTTTGCGCGGCTTACGCTCGACAATGACCAGAAGACACCGCTTGTTGAGAAGAGAGCAGTCATAAGGCGCGTGTCCTTCAGCGTGAAGGTAGGGGAGATATTCATAATCGCGGGGCCGTCCGGCTCGGGCAAGAGCACCTTACTCAGGCTGGCGAACCGATTGCTGGTGCCCACGACCGGGGCAGTGTACCTCGATGGGCTGGACATCTCGGAGCTCGAGGTTACCACCCTGAGGCGAAGAATCGGCCTCGTGCAGCAATCTCCTGCTCTGTTTCCTGGAACAGTGGTTGAGAACGTTCTTTATGGACCGAGGCTCTCAAGAGCCGACCGGGGCAGTGTTACCCTCAAGGAACGCGAGCTTGCCCTGCGGTCCATCGCCCTGGCCGGCCTTGCCGAAAGCTTCTTGGACCGCAACGCAGAGCAGCTTTCCGAGGGCGAAATGCAGCGGGTCGCGATAGCCAGGGTGCTGGCCAATCAGCCGGAGGTGCTCTTGCTGGACGAGCCAACTGCGTCGCTCGACCCGACCTCGACCCTTACCATAGAAAAGCACGTCAGGATGCTGAAGGAGAGCGAGCAGATCGCCATTCTGTTTGTTACGCACGATGTGGAGCAGGCCAAGAGGATTGGAGACCGTGGGATGTTGCTCGTCAGCGGTCAGATCGTCGATGAAGGGCCGCTTCCCAATTTTTTCGCAGAGATAAGGAACGAGGCCACCCGCGCGTTTGTGAATGGCGAGCTGTAACCTCAGGCGGACTCGTTCCATGATCTTTCTGAGCCGAGGCTTCTATGACAAAGATGATTCTGAGCGGTGACGGTCTCTTCAAATCTTTCCTGCTCAAGGATGGACTGTCCAAGAGGCGGAAGCTAACTGCTGTCGATGACGTGTCGTTCTCGGTTCGTGAGGGGCAGACATTCGCGGTGGTTGGCGAGTCGGGCTCCGGCAAGACGACGCTGGCGATGCTTATGACCCGGCTGCTTAACCCGGACAGGGGCACCGTCCGGTTCGAGGGCAAGAACGTATTGGGGCTTCACAAAAAGGCTCTGCTCGAATTCCGGCGGTCGGTCCAGATGATATTCCAGGACCCGTTCGCGTCGCTCGACCCGAGGATGAGGGTCGGACAGATGGTCGCTGAGGGTATGCGAATCCATCGGCTGGGCACGAGACGGCAGCGGGCTCACTGTGTGGGGGCGCTGCTGGAACAGGTGGGGTTGTCCCAAGATGCAGCGGACAAGTTCCCGCACGAGTTCTCTGGCGGCCAGAGGCAGCGCATCGGTATCGCCAGGGCGCTTGCCGTCGAGCCGAGGCTTATCGTTGCGGACGAGCCTGTTTCGGCGCTGGATGTCTCTGTGCAGGGTAAGGTTCTGAACCTGCTGATGCGGCTTAAATCGACCAGGCGCTTGACGTTCGTCATCATCGCCCACGACCTGCGGATGGTTGGTCAGACCGCCGACACAGTAGCGGTCATGTATCTCGGCAGCATCCTTGAGCTTGCACCCGCTCGGGTCATTTTCTCAGAGCCACTGCACCCATACACAAAGCTGCTTCTCGCGTCGATCCCAGCGATTCAACGAAGACCGCCTATGGTTTCCGCCGCGGTAACGGCCGATGACAAGCCGCACGGGGGTGGCTGCAAATTCCGCGAGCGCTGTGCCGAGGCGCTCCCCCTGTGCGAGACGGCCAAGCCGCAGCTCAAGGACGTCGGCGCCGGGCGTCTGGTAGCCTGCCACCTGTATTAGGGTTGAAGAGCTGGGATTGCGGAGCTCAGGGGAGAGAAGCCAAAAAACGCAAGCAAAAAAGCCTCTGGCGTGGACAGAAGGCGTGGTTAAGAGGGGCAGCTTTCGCCCGATCAGGCTGGCCGCACCTACTTCACTAACATTTTGGGCAGATAGGGGCTTTCCGGGTTGACGATGAGCTTCTGACGTTTGGGATCGATGAGGACGTCCATGTCCTCCATGGCGATCGCGCCAAGCAGGACCTCATCTCCCAGCACCAGCGCGTTCAGCGCGCAGATGCGGTTTTCAAATCTTATCTCGACTGGCCCCACGACTTCGACCTTCTGGGAGTCGCCGTCTGCGAGCTTGGCCTCCGTGAACCGGACGTGGTCTAGGCCGAGCTGAACCACAAGGCGTGTCGGCACGGCAATGGTCGAGGCGCCGCTGTCCACAAGGGCATTGACGTCAGCCTGCCGTATTTTGTCCTCTTCCAGCATCCCACGCTTGAAGAGAATCACGTCCCCGGCGTTCAGCAGCTTCAGTTTCGCATGCACTATTCCCATATCAGTTACCTCCTATTCCGATACTATTCATCTTCAAGCCAATGTCAAGAGCCGCAATATGAACTAACCTTGCCTGCGAGGAGCGGCTAAATTGCAAGCCCCCGAGATCTGGGCGCCGCGCGGTCATGGTCTCGCCAACGATGCCTACCCCACGCGCCCCCGCCAGAACATCAGAAGGTCCTCTAACGTCTTATCCAGCGGGACTGTCGGCACCCACCCGGTAGCTTGCGTGAAGCGGTCGTGCGACCCAACGAGTAGAGAGACATCACTGGCCCGAAGGAGCTCCTTGGAAACCTCGACCTCGATCTTTATATCGCTCAATGAGAGCAACGTCTCAAGGATTTCGCCTATCGACACCGCCCGGCCGGAGCAGATGTTGTATATGACCCCGGACGCCCCCTTGCCGAGCGCAAGCAAGTACGCACGGGCAACGTCGCGAACGTCCAAGAAATCGCGACTGGCTTCGAGGTTACCCACACGGATAACCGGCTCAACCGTGCCCGCCTCGAT
>CAZKNE010000325.1:0-3249 GCA_964554005.1 uncultured bacterium
ACTGCACAACACGGCGTATTGAAAGCAGCAAAGACGCAATCCTTCAGCTTCTGCATCCAAAACGGGTCAAATAGCGGCAAGAAGGCCGACATCGCTCTCAGTCCTCCTAATCGGCACCCATTCTGCTCAAACTCTCTTTCATCCGCAGATTATGCAGATTACGCAGATTAACCAGAGAAGCTACACGTGATACAAGCCGGACCCGCATCTCGCCAGAACTCTCCCTCGCTACCGACCCATCTCCCTCCAATCTGCGTAATCTGTGTAATCTGTGGATGAATCCCTCCCAACGCCCGACGCGGCCTGCACTGCGAACACATTGATTGCTACTCGCTCCTTCGCTTTCTGGCGAATGACGAGACCAGGAGTCTCAGCTCCTCGCAGCCCAAGAACTTGCTGCACGCCACTAGTGTTCCCACAGAGCCCGCAAGAATCGCCACCAGCTGCAAAAGCCGGTGTCCAAACGAGGCGCTGAAATCGTAGCCGACAAAAGCATATAGCGCAACGCACCCGAACGTCATGCCAGCCGCCGCAACGAGGGATTTGAGCATGGCCGCGATGTCGCCCGTTGCCAGCGACAGCGTCGTCCTTCTTCTGGCCAAGAACATCAGCAGGCCGAAGTTGATGAACGACGAGATCGACGATGCGAGCGCAAGGCCCCCGTAGGCCAGAAACTGCATCAGGACGAGATTCAGAACCACGTTCGACACCAGCGCGACCGTCGCGACGACAACCGGCGTCTTGGTGTCCTTCTGGGCGTAGAAAACGGCGGCGACAGCCTTCACGGCGGCGAACGCAAAAACGCCCGTGGCGTAGAAAAGTAGCGTGAACGCCACCGCATCAGTCGTCTCGCTCGTGAATGCGCCTCGTTCAAACAGCAGGTTCACGATCGGCCTGCGGAGGATGATGAGTCCAGCAGTGGAGGGGATTGTGAAGAAGACGATGAGCCGCATTCCCAGCCCGAACGTTCGCTGAAACTCACCGGTGTTGCCTTGTGCGAAGAGTTTGGAAAGTTTCGGCAGAATCGGCGTCGCCACCGCTATTCCAAAGAGCGCCAGCGGAAGCTGCACCAGCCGGTTGGCGAAGAACAGATACGAATTGCTGCCCGGGGCGAGAAAGGATGCGAGAAGCATATCGACGTAGGCGTTTATCTCGACTACTCCGAAGCCCAGCATTGCCGGCAGCATCAACATGAGTATTCGACGAAATCCGGGATGCCTGAGCTGAAGCATCGGTCTGTAGTGGAAACCTCGCTTGATGAGCGGTGGCGCCTGAAGCAGCAGCTGTAAAACTCCGCCGATTATGACGCCGACCGCGAGCGCCCTGACCGGCTGCTTAAAATGGCCGGTCAAAAGCAGCGCAGATGCGATGATGGACACGTTCAGAAGGACGGGGTAGAAAGCCCCAGACGCGAAGTGCCTCATCGTGTTCAGCATCGCCGCGCAAAGTGCCGTCAGGCAGATGAGAATAACGTATGGGAACATAATTCTCAGAAGCCATGCTGTTAGCTCCGTCTTCTCTGTACCGCCAGACTGCGCTGCCTCAGCCCAGCCCGGCACCTGTATCCTCAGAAACTCCGGGGCGAACACGATCGCAAGCGCCGTGATGGCAGTCAGAATCAGGAGCAGCGCCGTCAGCACGGTCCTGGCCAGATCGAACGCCTCACGCCTAGACCGCTTCGTCAGATACTCGGAGAAGACCGGGATGAACGCTGCGTTGAGTGCGCCCTCGCCGAAGAGCCGGCGCAAAAGGTTCGGTATCCTGAACGCCACTACAAACGCATCCAGCGAGGTCCCGGCAGGAAATAGGCTCGTGAGGACCACGTCGCGGATAAGGCCAAGGATCCTGCTCAGGAGCGTGCCGGCCCCGACGACCGACGCCGCCCGCGTTATCTCTGTGTCCCCGCTCGTATGCCTAGGCAAGGTGTGCAGCTCCCATGAAGAGAAAACCCAACGAATCCGCCTCAAATCTATCAGTAAGGCCCGGATCCCGTCAATGATTCGCTGGATGTCCCAAAAATCAGATTGGAGCACGGCGGCTTGACGCCGCTTTCATTCGTGCTGGCTTGACACCACCCTCTGATAGATACCTACCTTGAGCCTTGAAGCGGCCATCGAATCAGTCCGCTGTCTCGAGCGCCTCGAGCATGGCGACATATGTGCCGTCCAATTGGTGGTAGCGAGCGCCGGTGATTATCTGCTGCATGTAAGCTTTGGAGGGGTTGAATAGGCCCTGCTCGGAGGCCTTGTAAGTGTAGGCCTCGAGGAGCTCGCCCGCACGGAGAGTTATCTTGACCGCGATGCGCTCGTAGCAGCCGTCCGAGACGCCCTCGAATTCGTCGAGGCGCACAGCATCCTCGTCCGTGATGTCATAGAGAGCACCTTGCACGTCGTCGGCTTGCGAAGGCACTATGTCCGCCACGCCGCCGTTTCGCGCCTCAGAAAATCTGGTGAATGCGAGGTGATGCTCAGGCAAAATGGCGCTCGAGATGGTGACGGCGCTGGGGCAGCGGTTGTGCATCTGCTCAAAGTCAAGGTTCGAGCCGTAGGCGAAATAAAACATAATTTACTCGAATTACATGTATTGGCTCAGAAGACGCACGATCGCATCATAAAAGCCCCGACTTCTTGACCCTTGGTTGACTCCCAGCTGAACTGACGATTAGATTCAGGTTCCAAAAGCCAGCGGGCTTTATCATTCGGGAAGTGTTGTAACATAGGAACTAGCATAACTCAAGAGGGACAACTTATGAACAAGGGTCCGATCGGGGTCTCGATCTCTCGAGCGATCGTTGATTCGTATCATGACCAGCTGAAGCGCAGCCTTACCAGCGACGTTGTCATCGCCGGGGCAGGGCCTTCTGGCCTCATGGCAGCCGAGACGCTCGCGCGGGCGGGCCGCTCGGTAACAATAGTTGAGAAACGACTCTCGCCCGGGGGCGGGATATGGGGTGGCGGCATGACGATGAGCAAGATAGTTGTTCGTGAAGACGCGCTCGGCATCCTCTCTGACCTCGGGGTAAGATACAATGCAGCCAACGACGGCCTCTTTGTGGCGGACGCCATAGAGCTCGCCTCCACGCTCTGTGCATCGGCCCTGAGGGCGGGAGCGAAGATGTTCAACCTGCACTGGGTAGAGGACGTGTACCTCGACAATGGGCGAGTGACGGGGGCCGTTGTCAACACGAGCACGCTGGCCGAAATGCTACCAATCGACCCGCTTGTCTTTGGCGCGGCGGCCATCATCGAC
>CAZKNE010000326.1:0-3217 GCA_964554005.1 uncultured bacterium
GCCTGCTGCACGACATCGGCAAGAACGTCATTGAGAGCAAGCTGCCCGGCTACGTTAGGGAACTGATCGCCCTGAAGAAAAAAGGCGACCTAACCTTCGAGGAGATCGAGGAGCAGGTCCTGGGCATCAACCACTCCGAACTTGGCGCGATTCTGTGCCGCAAGTGGAACTTCCCGGAGATTTTGGAGAAGGCCATTCGGTTCCATCATCACCCAAGCTCCAACAAGAAAGAGCCCATTCTGTCCCACTTGGCCTGCGTATCCGACGCAATCTCCTATCACCTCTCGACGCCTCCGGTCAACCAGCCTGAAAGCGAAGCAAATATACTGGAGCTCGAATCAAGCGCGTTCCTGGAACTTGATAGAGACACCTTTCAGGAGATCGTCCAAGAGGTTCAAGAGACGGTCGAGAGAGACAGGAAGACCTTCGACCTCTGAGACCGAAGCTGGCGCTTGACTGACGTAACTTGCGCCGCCGCTACCGTCCGATGGTCTCGACGCCTCCCATGTAGGCAACCAATACTTCTGGGACCTTGACCGAGCCGTCTGGCAGCTGATAGTTCTCCAAAATGGCCGCCAACGTCCTCCCGACTGCGAGTCCCGAACCGTTCAAGGTATGCACAAAACGCGACTTGCCGTCCTTCGGCTTGTATCTGATGCCTGCGCGCCTCGCCTGAAAATCGGTGCAATTGCTGCAAGAGGATATCTCTCGGAACCGTCTCTGGAACGGGAACCAGACCTCGAGGTCGTAGGTCTTAGCGGACGCAAACGTAAGATCGCCCGTGGACAGCGAGACGACGCGATATGCCAACCCCAGCCTCTTTAGCACTGCCTCTGCATGGCTCGTAAGCTGCTCCAGCGCATCCCATGACGTCTCAGGCGTCGTTATCTTGACGAGCTCGACCTTGTTGAATTGGTGCAGGCGTATCAACCCTCGTTGGTCCTTGCCGTAAGTCCCAGCCTCACGCCGGAAGCATGGAGTGTACGCTGTGAGGTTCAGGGGTAACCGGTCCTCCTCCAGCGTCTCCTCCCGGAACAGGTTCACAAGCGGCACCTCGCCCGTTGGAATCAGAAACAGCCCAGGCCACTCGTCACTTCGGAACGGCTCATTATCCCGATCCGCTATCTGTGCCGGGCCCAGGCAATAATACATGTCGTCCTCGAGCTTCGGGACTTGACCTGAGCCAAAGCAGGTCTCGTAGCTAACCAGAAGCGGCGGGATAATCTCCCTGTAACCATGCTCGTTCACGTGCAAATCAAGCATGAAGTTGATCAACGCTCGCTCCAAGCGCGCCCCAAGTCCCTTGTTCACCACAAATCGAGAGCCAGACATCCTCGCCGCACGTTCAAAATCTAAAATATCAAGCGCAGAACCTAAGTCCCAGTGAGCCCTCGGCTCAAAATCAAACTTCGGTATCTTGCCCCACCTGCGGACCTCGACGTTGCACGACTCGTCCTTACCGACCGGCACATCGTCATGCGACAGATTGGGAATGACCCGCATGAAATCGCTAACCTGCGATTCGACCGCCCGCAATTCCTTCTCAAGCGATTTGGCCTCGGCGGAGACCGTCCGCATCCTGTCGATCACCTTCTCCCGCTCGCCCTGAGGTAGGTCCTTACTAACGATACGTTGCGACGCCTCGTTCCGTTCGCGCCTGAGCTGCTCAACTCTCGCCAACATGTCCCTTCGCCTCGCATCAAGCGACGCAAACATGCCAAAATCAAGCTCGCTCTGCCGCTCCTCGGTCTTACGTCTAACCAGGTCCAGATGTTCACGCACGAACCGCAAATCAAGCAATTCCAAAATCCTCTCAGAGCATTTGACCCAAACGCCCCAGGGGCTAGGCCCCCGGGGCGAAGGGTTGAGTGGAGGCGCCTTTTCGGCACCACCTAACATACTACTATCAAACAGCAGCAGGTCAAGGTTCGCACTTACGCTGCCGTCAATCCTACGGCGCACAAGTCACCAATCACAACTTTCCGCAGCATCAGGTCGTCAGCAACTAAAGCGGTGTCAAGCCACCGCACTCCAAAAGGCCTCTGCCCGCTTCGCTCAATCTGACTTTTCAGCGAACGGCCTGGCGGTTGACACGCACCTCAGCTAACGGTATCTTTGTGAACAATGCTAGTCTAAACGGGTGCACAAGCATTATGCGCTCTAATGACGGGCCTATGAATGAGGTAAGGGATGTTTCCTACTGGGCAATCGCTCTTTGCGACCAAGATACCGTTATTCTCCAAGCTGGCCGCTAGCTCGACGTTTACTCCACTTCAGCAGGTCTCAGCCAGCTTGTTCCGCTTCAACTGGGCGCAGGTGAAGGCCGGGCATTTCCTGTCCGACCTAGCGTTCTTCGCGCTCGGTTTCCTGCTTCTAAGCCTCGCCATGGGCTACGGGAAACAGTTTGCCAGAAGGAGCTTCGGAGCTATGCTGCTAAGAGCTGGCCGCGTCTGGGGAGCTCTTTGGTCCGCTGTTGCCGCCATCTGCTTGGTCGTGGCCGCCATCGACCTCTGTCGCCTGCCAATCGCAAGCGGCGTCGCTGCCCTCTGGACAGCTGTCCTCGCAATTGTCGGCGTGGCGCTATTCGTCCTGTCCCTCTCGAGCATCAAGAGCCGGGATTCGAGCCGCCTGACAACGCGCAGATCAGAAATTGCCGTAAAAGTGTCCGGCTTCGTCATAGCCCTCGGCTGCGCCTCGTTACTATGGGTCGTTGATTTCCCGCCTCAGACGGCGCTTGGTTGGCTCGTCGTCCAGCTCCTAATTCTCGGCATCCCGGCCGGCGTTGGCTTTCTCCTGCCCACTCGCGAGGCGCTCGAGGCGATTCAGGAAAGCCCCGAGCCGGACCTCAAGGGCGCTCGCTACTTCAAGGGCTGGGATTTCGTCTTACTCGTCGCATTTGGCTACTTGCTGGTCCGCGCGACGGGGGCCGTGCCGGAGCTTGGCCAGAACAATATCCTACCGCTCGTCCAAGCGCTGCTGCTTTCGATCTGCCTGTTCAACCGAGTGCCGCAAAGTGAGATCGCCAAACACCCAAGAGAGCTCTTCGGCAACGTCCTTAGCGCAATGATTGTGCTCCAGTTTGCCATCCCCCTCGGGTTGCTGGGACCTTCCTATCCACCGGGAGCGACAACTCCTACTGCACGTCTGATCGCTCATCTAGCGCTTGCTTTCATCGCGCTACTCATTGCGTCTGTCCTCAGCCTCCGCGTCCTTCCGA
>CAZKNE010000327.1:0-3211 GCA_964554005.1 uncultured bacterium
CCTACACTGTCCAGAAGACGATTACACACACGTTCGAGGACCCAGGCACCTACGACATTGTGCTCCGCGTCAAAGACCCGGAAGGGGCAACGGACACCTACACTCGAAGGGTTTATGTTTACTGATGTACAAGGGTATGATCGTTGCGGATGCACACTGCGACACTGTGCTCAGGGCGTTAGATGGGCATGACCTGACCCGCGAAGACCCTGACTGCCACATAGACCTGCCCAAACTCCGTGCGGGTGGGGTCGATCTACAGGTCTTCGCCCTATGGGCGAGCGCCTCGACGGTTCCCAAGCGAGTCTCTGAGAGGCTGCTTTCGCTCTTGGCTGAGGCCTCATCACTCATCTCTTCAGGGTCAAGTTTTGTGGCGCTAGCCCGGTCGCACTCCGATTTCGAGGCAAACCTCTCGGAGTCTAAAACCAGCCTAGTGCTGGCGATCGAGGGCGCCCACTGCCTGGCGCCGGGCGAGGCATCGATCGACCTTTGCCACGACATCGGCGTCCGTTTGATAACGCTTTGCTGGAACAACTCCAATTGGCTGGCGACATCCGCGGCCCAGGCGGACACATTTTCGCACGGGTTGACGCCATTGGGGCGCGCTGCGGTCAAGAGAATGAGCCAGCAGGGGATAATTGCTGATGTCTCGCACGCGTCGGAGCGGACGTTTTGGGACGTAGCTGGGGTCTGCGATAGACCCTTTATTGCCTCGCACTCCTGCGCAAGGGCGCTTCAGGACCACGCACGCAACCTGGATGACGAGCAGATCCGCGCGATCGCATACGCTAATGGTGTTGTGGGCGTGAACTTCTGCCCTGCGTTTCTGCGGTCGAGCCCAGGTGCTTCCATCGACGACGTGATAGCCCACATTGAATACATTCTCTCTTTGGTCGGTGACAATCATGTCTGCTTTGGCTCGGATTTTGATGGCATTCCCATGGGGCCGGAGGGGCTGGAGAACGTAAGCAAGCTGCCGTCCCTGGTGGACCGACTTCTCGAGAGAGGGCACACTGAGGCAACCGTTCGGAAAATCGCCGGGGAGAACCTGCTTCGCGTCTTCAGAGAAGTCTGTGGATAGCTGCGACGAAGGGCAATGACTGCCTATTTCTCAGCACTCGCTAGGCTGTGGGCAGCGAGTTTCGGTCTCGGCCTGTTGGCCTGGCCCGTCATTATGTTCCCCTGCAAGCCGCTCCGCGACCGGGGATATGCCATCAGCAAGGTTCTGGGTATTCTAATGGTGAGCTACGGCGCGTGGCTCGCATCATCGCTCAAGGTTATGCCCTTCGGCCTGCCTTCAATCCTTACTTTCTTAGCCCTCCTCGTCATTGCCTCGTCCCTAACACTTCTTCTGAGGCGCAAGGAGATTCCGACTCTGGTCAAACCCCGTCTGCGTTCGATCGCCCTGACCGAGGTCGTGTTCATCGTCATCCTGGCGTCGATTCTATTGCTGATCGGCTATTATCCGGACGTAACGTCGGGCTCGGAGGGCATGATGGACCTGGGCATCCTCAACTCCGTATCCAGAACCAGTTACTTCCCTGCAAAGGACGTCTGGATGAGCGGAGAGAGCATGAACTACTACTACTTCGGCCATGTCCTCGTGGCCGCCATCGCGAAGCTCTGCCAAATGACACCTGTGGCGTTCTACAACCCCGCCAAGGCGCTCTGGTTCGCTCTTTTTTGGCTCGGGATATTCTCACTAGGCTTCTCGATGACACGGCGCGCCTCATACGGTTTCCTAGCCATTTTCCTTGTCGGGATAGCGGGGAACTTCGACGCCTTACTGCAACTTCTGGCGCTCTGTAACCCTCTCTCGCTTGACTGGTTCGGCTCCTCGAGAATCATCCCAGGCACCATCAATGAGCTCCCATTCTTCAGCCTGCTGTGGGGTGATCTGCACGCTTACGTTCTCTCGTTTCCTCTCTTTGTGACCTCCCTGGCCCTTATCTACTGCCTGAACAGGCGCCTCACCCCCAGTCGCGGGCATTCTGAAAGCAGCGCCCCATACGGACTCATCGCCCTATTGGCACTGTGCGGAGGTGCACTCATGGTAACGAACGCCTGGGACTTCATCTCCATGTCTCTTCTCCTGTTTGCTGTTGTGATCTCCGCCCTGCCCCTTGTGAGAACTGGGCTTTTCGGACGTGTTATCCTCCTTGCCAGGACGACATTCCCGGTCCTCGGTGGGGCTGTGGTTCTCTTTCTCCCTTTCATAGTCTCCGTCTCGCAGAACCGCCCCATCGGATTCGTCAAGGAGCGAACCGATTCTGCCGATTTTGCGGTTGTCTTCGGGGTCCTGTTGGTGCCGATTCTGGTGGAGTCGCTGGCTGCGATTCGTTTTGCACGGGTGGGTCATGCGGGGCCAGGTAATAAGATGTCGTGGGTGGTGTGGGCGTTTCTCGTTACGTGTCTATATGTCGCTTTTGGTAGGCCAACTTGGATGCTGGTCTTATTGATCATCCCGCTGGCGGTGCTGGGATACTTTCATATCGGCAGGCTAGTTTCTGGGCGGGACAGGGACGAGCTAGAGTCTTGGCTTTCACAGGGTCGGTTCTTCGCGGTTCTTGTGGTCTCGGGGGCGCTAATAGCTTTTTCATGTGAGATGTTCTACGTGGAGGACGTTTACAGTGGGGCGGCAGCCCGCATGAATACCGTCTTCAAGCTCTACTTGCACGTGTGGGTGCTGTGGGGGGTCTCGGCGGCGTGCGCGGTGTGGGTGCTCAGAAGGTATTTGCTGAAGCGACTGGGCCATGTCGCTCGACAAGCCGTCTGGGGGGTTGTTATCTTCTGTCTCGGTTCGGGCGCGCTCTATCCGCTGCTGGCGCCGCTCTCCAGAACCAAACTCTTCTCGCAGACCTATACCCTCGATGCGGACCGGGCCTTCAGGAGCAAGTATCCTTCCGACGCTGCCGCGGCCAAATGGCTTCGGGAAAACATCCCAGGCCAGCTTGTCATCGCGGAGGCAACCGCATCCTCGTATGATTGGCCGGGCAGAATCTCTGCTTTCACCGGGCACTGCGCAGTAGTTGCTTGGTGGGGACACGAAATGGGGTGGCGGGACGAGTTTGAGGCGATTCATCACAGAGCATTCGAGGTCGAACGGCTCTTCAGGTCCACCGACCCAAACGTGGCCATCGACGTCATCTCCAGGTATGGTATTCAGCTGATCTACTATGGCGAGGTCGAAAGGCAGGTCTATGGGGAGGCC
>CAZKNE010000328.1:0-3210 GCA_964554005.1 uncultured bacterium
GAGACCAGCCTCCAGGCTGCGATTGAGATGAAGAATGAGTTCACGCGCCGCTTGATGGTGCCGAGGCCCGAAGCGCAGGAGACACTTCAGAAGTTGAAGGCGGCGGGGCTGGGGCTGGCCTTGCTGACCAACTGTGGGCGTGAGGTCCCCGTGTATTGGAGGCAAACCTCGCTCGCTCCGCTAGTGGAGGTTGCGGTCTTCTCGTGCGAGGTGAAGGTCAAAAAGCCGGACCCTGCGGCGTTCCTTCTTACCTGCGATAGGTTGAATGTTCAGCCCAGAGACTGCGTATTCGTCGGGGATGGGGGAAACAGAGAGCTCGAGGCGGCGGAGGAGGTAGGCATGAAGGCTATCATGATACGAACGCCGGAGGACAATTTTTACAACCCTCGCCGGACCGCCTCGGACGCTTGGCCCGGACGGAGAATCTCGCGTCTGAGTGAGCTTATTGATATTGTCTGTGAACACGCTGAGTGAGATGCTCTGGAGGCTGCTGGTGCTGATAAGTGTGTTGCATTGGGGTAACGTTTGTGAAAAACTTGACGAGGGTAGCTCGGTATTGGTAACATTATATGTGAAGAAGCGGGCCGTCATAAATGGCTCGCGGTTAGAAGATACGGCTGTGTGTAGTAAGAAGATAATGAGTGTATGAATAACCAAAGGAAAAGGAGAAGAGAACATGACATCGAAGGTGGCTACGCTACTCGCTTTGTGTGCCTTTCTGATGTTTCCGGTCATGGTGCTTGCCCAGCATGACACTCCGTTCCATGACGGGGATGCGGCTCCGGATTTCACGGTTCAGAACCTTGATCTGGAGTGGGTCAGCCTTTCGGATCGGTTAGGGAGCATTGTCGTGCTGGACCTATGGGCAACGTGGTGCGGCCCATGCGTTGCGGCGACAGGCAGTCTTGAGAACGACATTTGGCAGGTCTATGGGGACCAGGGTGTTGTTGTTTGGGGCGTTGATATAGACCCAGGCAGGGACAACATAGCGAAGATCAAGGCGTTCCGGGAAGATCATAACCTGACTTATCCCATGGCGTTAGACGTGAACCGTGAGACTGCGCCCTATGCAAGCGGGTACGTCCCCACTATGTATATCATTGACCGGCATGGGACGATCCGGTATGCGGGAGTGGGGTATAACAAGGCCATGGTGCTGGCGAAGGTCAAGGAGCTTCTTGATGAACAGCCTTCAGGACCAACGTTTGAGCTGAGGCTTAACAAGATGGATTTGACGCCATACATGCCGGGCGACATTATGACGCTTTCCGCGGACGTAACGAATCCTGGACTTGCGATGCCGGTCAATATCTATATCGCGCTCGAGCTTTTCGGCGAGTATTATTTCTGGCCGAATTGGGGGACGGTGATGACACCTGTGTCATTCACCCTGCCCGAGGACATGCAGATGCTAGGCTATGTGCTTGAGTCGGTTATGTTCAATGATACGTTCCCCCACGGGTCGTTTAAGTGGTATGGCGTGCTGGCGAACCCACTAACCGGCGAGTGGATTACGGAGCCATCGGTGGTGTCTTGGGCGTTTGGGTTCGAACAACCCTAAGCATCATTTGAAGTAACAAACTATTGCAGATCGCCCACCTCAGCACACGGTCGGGGTGGGCGATTTTTTTTGGACAACAGGCACTTGGGAACACGCCACACACTACTTGCCCAGACGACGGCCCAGGTCTCGATAATACCGGAGTTTATTTCCCTCCCGCTGCGATCCTAAAGCCGCGGAAATAAAACGGTCTCTTCTCTGTGCAGCCCTGGTGAATCTCTATCGCGAAGCTTGCCGGCGAGAATCCATCATGATTCGGCACATTCGCAACGCGAGTGTCATCAATGTAAGCCTTGATCGACCTTTTGCTCACCATGAGCCTGATATGATGAACGCCCTTATTGCCAAAGACGTCCATATCCTTGCGCCCGACATTCTTCCCCTTCATATCCAAATTGCCGCCGTAGCAGAAGTAATGGAGTCTGGAGAACTGAGAACCTTTCGAGTCGAAAAAGTGAATCGTAACGTATGGCGAGCTAGTGTCGGTTTTTGGCTTATAGACATCCATCTCAAGCGTCCATTTCTCCGGCAGACTCATCTTGCCAGTGTTGGGCATCAGCTTCCCATCGGTGGTTGCCATGATCCACTTCTCGCCGCCGATGTTCACAATCTCGAAGTTGCCACGGTCGAACTTGTTGTTGAACGGGAACTCGCCGACCTCGTCCTCGCTTAGGTCATCGGTCCAGAGCGTCTTCTGGCCGGATACGAAATCGCAAGCCCTTTTGCTAATTGTCTTTCTGGGAGCAGGCGGCGGCTTAGCTGGTTCCACCTTCTTGGCCGGAGGTTGCGTGGCTTTCGTGGCGGATTGCTGCGTCTGGGACTCAGATTGCCCGTATTCCTGGGTGTATTTGCCCTTGCCCTTATAGCGGTAGTAGCCGCTGGGCAGCTTACTGGCTACTTCCTCAACCAGATTATTAAGGCACACACGAATGGCCTTCTCCATTGGGCTGTTGGAATAGACGCCTAGACCGCCGTGCAGGACGCCGTCTCTGCCCCAGCCGCCGCCGTGGCCGCCTACACCCCAGCTGGTGGATTTTCCCTCGACGTTTGAGGCAAAGATCACCCTCCGCTGTCTAACGTCGATGAGCTTCAGGTCGAGGCCCATGGTGGCCTTCTTGAGCTTCAGATGAGCTCCACCCAAGAGCTTGCTCTTCCAGCTCGTGCCTCCGAGGCCGATCTTGGTGCCCTGGGCGTCAGGCTCGAACATCGTAACGGAACCCGTGATAAGCACGTCGGCGCCCTCCATGAGACCGGCCTCGGGCCCCTTGCCCTCTTCGACCGCGCCACCCTGGGCGAAGCGGATCTCGTCCATGATCTCGCCGAGGTCCTCGCCGCTTGCGAGCACAATAAACCTGGGGTTGTTAGTCAGGGCCGTCGAGAGCATCTCGCCAAAGCTGGACGCCATCGTGCCCGAACACCTGTTGGCCTTGGTCTTGATCCGGCCGACGCTTATGCGCGCCCTGTTGCCCTGGTAGGTGAGCTTGTCCTCGATTGACTCGGCCAAAACGGAGCCCACTAGCAAACTTACAATCGTTACAATTGCGAAGATTGCTGATTTACGCATTCTTAATCCCTCCGAAATACATTAGTAAACCTCTCTACTTACACTCTTATTGAGAATACAAAATGTCGCGGCATCAAGCAAATTA
>CAZKNE010000329.1:0-1688 GCA_964554005.1 uncultured bacterium
GACAGCCGAAGCGTATCACCGATGTAATACTTTGCCTCTGACGTCGAGAGCGAGATGAACGGCGTCAGCGGGTCGAAGAACGAGAAGACAGCGGCGCCCGCGGCGTAGATCGTGTTTCCCGCCTCGCCGAAATCGACCACAATCGCCGTCGTGTTCGCGCACTCAAGGCCCTCCGTCGAGAGCGAGGTCCACGTCTTACCACCATCCCTAGTATGATGAACACCCTTGTAGCCCGATATGTAGAAATCGTCGCAGTTGCTTGGGTTGAACGCCATATCGTTTATCAACTCGACCGGTGTGTCGAGCCTCTCCCAACTCTCGCCCGAATCAGCTGACCTGTATAGCCCGCCGCCATCCGAATCGCCGGCATAGACAGTCCTCGGGCGGTTGGGATCGAACTCAACGAACGTCGGCTCCGCATGAACGCTGTTCGCCCTCTCGAAGCTCTGCCCATCATCAGTCGAGCGATATAGCCCGTTCGACGTGCAGACGAAGATGCGCCTCGGTGCGCTCGGGTCGATCGCTATGGAATAGATGTACTCGTATTCGCTAGCCGGTGCGTAAACAGGCAGCTCATCCCAGCTCAAGCCGGCGTCTCTCGTTCGGTAGATGGAGGTGTCAACGCCAATGAAGATAGTGGCCGAATCGGTCGGGTCAACCGTGATCGCGTAAACCCAGCCCACGTTGAAGGGAAAATGACAGAAGACGTCCCAGTCCTGCCCCGCATTATCAGAGAAGGAGAATATCTCATGCGAGGAGTCAGTCGCGTAAAGTTTCTTCAGGTCGCTTGGATCTTGCGCAAGACAAATGCCAATGGCGTTCATACACGACTGGTCAACTTGCCAGGTTCCGCCCGAATCGGCGCTCCTGGCGAGAAGATGGTAGCCCCCGCAGACCAAAACGCTCTTCGCGGCGTCGCAGGCGACGAGGTATTCAGCTTCCTGAGCGACAAGACCGTCGCACGAATAATCCACGCTATGGCAGCCGTCCGTCGATCGCCAGATGCCCGTCACATCTCCGACCAGGACCTCGTCAGCGTCCGTAGGACACGCATCGATGAACAGGAACGAGCCACCCGCTCCAACGTCATGCACTTGCCAAGATGCGCCTCCGTCATCGGAGGAATAAAGCCACGAGTAGTAACAGGCGAACATCTTGGTGGGGTCGCCCGGCCAGAAACAGATGTCGGTCACCTCAATGCCCACTGCTTGCCACGCATAGCTGGACTCATCCCACCGATATAGGCGGTCGTAACCAGAACAGAAGAACACGGCGGACGAATCGCCCGGCGAGACGTATATCCCGCGCGGATACAAGCAATCCTCTGCTGGTAACAGCCCCTGGCCCAGGTCCTCCCAGTTCGCTCCGCCGTCGGTCGTCCGCTTGGGGAAACCATAACTACAAGCGATCCAGATCGTCTCCGAATTGTTTGGGTCTATCGCCACCACATCGACCTCTACACCCTCGTAGATCCTGTTCCATGATGAGCCACCGTTCTTGGACTCCCACACCTCTCCGTCATTTGTGCCAGTCCAGACAGATAGCGCTACGCACACGTGGTTCGCATCGTTCGGATCGCAGGCGATGCCCTCTATGTAACCGTCCCACGGCGTCATGAGAGGCACCCACGTCTTGCCGCCATCCTGCGACCTGAAGAACGACAAGTTCTCCTGAAATCCCGTGATCTG
>CAZKNE010000329.1:1788-3205 GCA_964554005.1 uncultured bacterium
ATGCCTTGCGGAATATCAGGATGTGTTCGCTCTCAACGTTCCGAAGCGTGGGCATCGTTCGCCAAGTAGTCCAGTGCGATCGAGTAAGGCGGCAAGCGCCAGCTCGTATATGAACTGAACGTTATCCAGCAGGACCAGGCTATTCGATCGGCAGGACGTCTCTCGCCTCTTGTTTCATTGCTGGCCTCTTGCCGGCTCGGACAATCCAGAATGGGACACACAATCGGCCATAGGAAGCCTTATTGCGAAGTATCAGCGTCCTTTTTGGCTACTACTCCGTCCAGATGTAATAGAACCCCGGCCTCCCGATAGAATCGAGCGTGCCAAAGTCGAGCTTCAGGAGGTTTATGTCGATGGGTCGCCCCGGCGCAGCTGCTGAATAGACATCGTATTTGTGGTTCCAGGGCCACTCGTAGGCGACGACCGACGCCTCACTGAGATTGCCCTTCTCCTTGACAGCCGACACCGCGTCCTCGAAATAGCCTATCTGGTCGATGAGCTTCGCCTCGAGCGCTTGGCTGGCGGTGAAGACACGACCATCAGCGAGCTTGAGCAGCTCTTCCCTCGTCAGTTCTGTGCGGTTAGAAAGCACGCGGTCCAGAAAAACGCCATACATCTGCTCAAGAATCACCATTATATAAGCCTTCTCCTCGGGCTCCATAGGCCGCGCAAACGAGCCAACGTCCTTCATCGCACCGGTCTTCAGCGTTACGACATCAACACCGATCTTGCCGAAAAGGCCCTGAAGATTGAAGAACATGGAGATAACGCCGATGCTACCAGTTATGGTGGTGGGGTGGGCGATTATTTCGTCGCCGGCCATCGATATGTAGTATCCGCCGGAGGCCGCCACATCTCCCATCAGGACTACCACGGGAACGCCCTTTTCTTTCTTGAACTTCGCGATCTTATGGTAAATGATCTCAGAAGCCGTTACCGCGCCGCCTGGTGAGTTCACAGTCAGGATCAGCCCCTTGATGTGCTTGTCCGCCTTCGCCTTGTCAAGCTGCATCCCCAAAACCTCTACCATGCTGTCGTGCGACGAAAACGCGCCACGGGACGAAGACGAACTGACGATGCCGCTAAGCGGAACCAGCAGAATCTTATCCTTAGTGCCTTTCGCCCTCTCGAGCACCTGCTCACTCAGGCGGATGCGCTCCCCAAACGTGGGGAACTTGACGTAGCACCCGCAAAGGCCAACCACCAACGCTACAACAAGAGCAATCGAAACAAACAAGCCTCGCCTCATCACCCAAAACCTCCTTCACAGAAAATACAAGATACGTTTCCTAAAAGCTACCAAATCACAATAAACTCCTGTAGGGCGCAAAGCCGGCATACCACCGGACGCAGACCCTTTCAAGGCGGCACCGGGACTCGAACCCGGGATCGAGGATTTGCAGTCCTCTGCCTTAGC
>CAZKNE010000330.1:0-3200 GCA_964554005.1 uncultured bacterium
AAGCAGGGAGTAACGTTGGCGCTTTCGTCACCGCTTGAGAAGGTGGTGCTTGGTGAGGATGGATACGTCCGCGCGGTCGTGGCAGGGGGCAAGCAGTATCCCGCTGACATGGTCTTCTTGGCGCTCGGGATCAGGCCCAACGTGCGCCTCGCTAAGGAGGCGAAGATACAGCTCGGAGGGACTGGCGCCATCGCCACGGATTGGAAGCAGAAGACGTCGGACGAGAGCATCTTCGCTGCTGGCGACTGCTGCGAATCGCAGGACATCGTGACCGGCAGGAAGGTGTGGGTGGCTCTTGGGACAACCGCCAACAAGCAGGGAAGGATAGCGGGAGACAACGCGGCAGGCGGCTATTCGGTCTTTAAGGGGATCACCTCGACGGCAATCTCTAAGACCTTTGATATTGAGATTGGTCGGGCCGGCCTGACGGAAAAGGAGGCCAAGAAACTCGGCCTGGATTACGAGATGGTCGTTGCTACCGCGAGGTCCAGGTCTGGAACGTACCCTGGAGCCCAGAAGATGCGAGTGAAGCTCGTATTTGAGCGAGTTGGCGGCAGGCTGCTTGGCGGCCAGGTCGTCGGAGAGGACGGCGTGCTTGCCCGAACCAACGTGCTAGCCTGTGCGCTGTTCAACCGTCTGACCGTGGAGGAGGCGGCGCGTTACGACCTCGCCTACGCTCCTCCCTTCGCCCCCGTGTGGGACGCAGTGCTCGTTGCGTGCAATCTGGCAGCTAAGAAGGTGAAAGTGACATGACTGACAGAATTGCGTTAGGGAGAGAGTCAAGATGAAAAAACTGCTAGAGTTGTCTGCGCTCTTTCTAGGGATCATCAATGGATTAATGCTATTGCGATACTATCTTCGAGATAGGCCGAGATTGACAGTACGACCAGTGCATCCCGGTGAATACGACTGGTGGTTCAGATTGCCTGAAGGCGAGTTTCAGGGCCAGAAAACCAGGAAGTATGGATTTCTCGCCTACATCTGTATCACTAATCGAGGGCTTCGAGACGTCAGCTTCGTCTCCTGGGGAATTGAGATTAAGACAAAAAGCGGCCAGAAGCAAAGACTGCATGAGATAAGTATCCCTGAACCAAGCGGGACTGTTGGCGCTTCTGAGAATATCAAGATTTACCCGGTTCTAGGTCAGAAAACACCCCACTTTGAAGGAGCTACTTTGGTCAAATCCGGTGCAAGTATACTGGGCATGGCCTATTATATCGCAGATGATTGCGGGAGCGAGGGCCGGGGCCCGGCGATCACGGAGGACGGCAAGGTGCAGGCGGAGGTTAGGATAGAGGACGCGTTTGGCAAGAAAGCGAGGTGCAAGTTCGTGTTCTCAGAGAAAAGCCTCGAGTATGCTGAGAAGATCGTCGACGGCATTGCGAAGACTGGGTGATGAGTCCGCCAGGGAAATCAGCTGGTTGCATGATTTGGCAATGAAAGTATGCTTTCCCTCAATATGGGCGGCAATGCGATCAAAGCCCGAAGTAAATGGGAGTTCGTCATCGTGCTTACGAAGCTGACAATAAGAAACTTCAAGCGTTTCGATGACGTTGAGATAGAGCTTGGGGACCCCGTTGTCTTCATTGGCCCCAACAACTCCGGCAAGACCTCAGCCTTGCAAGCTCTGTCGCTGTGGGAGCTGGGTCTGAGGCGCTGGACCGAGAAGCGCAAGGGGCAGAAGACCCCAGAAAAGCGACCGGGCATCACCATCAACAGGCAAGACCTCATTATGCTCCCGGTGCCGGGCACGAAACTGCTCTGGCATGAACTCAGGGTGAAAAAACCGGGCACACAAGGGAAGGACCCCGCTTTCATAGACGTGAGGGTGCAGGGCATAACGCGAGGCGCCGAATGGCAATGTGGGTTTGAGTTCTATTACGCTAACGAGGAGTCCTTCTATTGTCGCCCGTTGCGCCTCAGCGAGGCAAAGAATCCTGCGAGAATGCGCGTCCCTGAAGAGGCGGAAGGTGTTAGGCTGGCTTTTCTTCCACCCATGTCCGGCCTCGCTGCCAACGAGACGAGGCTCGACGAGGGTGCTATCAACGTTCGAATCGGCGAAGGAAGAACCGCAGAGGTCCTCCGCAATCTCTGCTACAAGGTATATCAGGAGACTAATGGCTCTTGGGAGAGGCTGACCGGGCAGATACAGCGGCTTTTCGGGTGCGAGCTCAACCTGCCGGAGTATATCGCCGAACGTGGTGAGGTAACGATGAGTTATAGCGAACGGGGCATAACTCTCGACCTATCGTCGTCTGGTCGAGGTCTCCAGCAGACGCTTCTCGTCCTTGCATATATGTATGCGAATCCTGGCGCTGTCCTACTGCTAGATGAGCCAGCAGCCCATCTTGAGATGCTACGGCAGAGGCAGACTTATGAACTACTGACTGATGTAGCCCGCGAGAACGACAACCAGATCATCGCAGCAAGCCATTCCGAGGTCCTTTTGAACGAGGCCGCGAGCAAGGACACGGTGGTGGCGTTCATCGGTCGGCCTCACCGTATGCTGGCAGCCCGGAAGGACGAGGTGCTCAAGTCCCTGAAGGAGATCGGTTACGACCAGTACTATCTTGCGGAGCAAACCGGCTGGGTCTTGTATCTGGAGGGGACGACAGACCTCGATATATTGAGGGCGTTCGCGAAGCGTCTGGATCATCAGGCGGCCCTCAAGGCCCTAGAGCGACCGTTCGTCCACTACACAACCGACATCACGGGCGGAGTGTACAAGCACTTCTGCCCACTGAGAGAGGCGTTCCCGGACCTGAAGGGCGTGGCGCTTTTCGACAGGCATGACAAGAGCCCTGCTGATGAGAAAGGGCTCGTCTGGTTGATGTGGAACCAGCGTGAGATAGAGAGCTACCTATGCTTCCGTGATGTGCTCATTGCCTACGCTGAAAGCACGGCCAGGAAACGGGCGCCGGGAGAGATATTCGAGGCAGCGGAGGTTCAACGCCGAGAAGAAACAATGGAGGCGGAGATTAGCAGGCTCGAGGAAGCGGCGAAGGCGAGAAGGGAGGGCTCGCCCTGGGATGGGGAGATGAAGGTCAGCGACAAGTTCCTGACGCCTCTATTCGAGAACTACTACGAGAAGCTGGGGCTCTATAACGATATGGCCAAACGATCATTCCATGAACTTGTGGAGTTCGTGCCAGTCGAGAATCTGCCAGGTGAGGTCAAGCAGAAGCTCGATGCGATAGCCG
>CAZKNE010000331.1:0-3191 GCA_964554005.1 uncultured bacterium
CCGAGAGCAGGCTCTTGAGAAACGCCTCGTCGAAGTCGTCGCCCAGGCAAGCGACCTCACCCGTGGAGGACATCTCCACTCCCAACACAGGGTCGGAGCCTTTGAGCCTCGTGAACGAGAACATCGGCGCCTTCACACCCACATAGTCGAGGTCGAAAGATGAACGAACCACTTTTGAGGCGCTCTTGCCCATGATCACGTCAGTGGCGAGGTCCACGAAATTAGTCCCGAAAACCTTGGACACAAACGGCAGGCTTCGCGAGGCGCGGAGGTTGCACTCGATGACCTTGACCTCGTTCCTCTTAGCCAGGAACTGTATGTTGAACGGGCCGGTGATGTCTAGTGCCCGTGCGATCTTCTGGGCAATTATCTTAATGCGCCTCATGGTCTCAAGGTAGGTCCTTTGAGGCGGGAGAACCATCGTGGCGTCCCCGCTATGAACACCGGCGTTCTCAACGTGTTCCGAGACCGCGTAACAGTAAAGCTCCCCGCGCTTTGCGACAGCGTCTATCTCAATCTCCTTTGCGCCCATGATGAACTTGCTGATCACTACCGGGTGTTCCTTGTTGACTTCCGACGCCTTTTGCAGATACTCCTTAAGCTCGTACCTGCCCAGGGCAATGCTCATCGCCGCACCGCTCAGAACGTAGCTGGGTCTGATCAGAACTGGATAGCCAACGCTGTCCGCGAACCGCTCCGCCTCCTCCACGCTCGTCAGTTCCTCCCATTCTGGTTGGCGTATCCCCAAGTCGTCGAGCAATTTCGAAAACTTATGCCGGTCCTCGGCAGTATCGATACTGATCGGCGATGTGCCCAGTATCCTCGCACCGGCGTTATGCAGGTTCAGGGCAAGGTTGTTGGGGATTTGGCCGCCCATCGAAACGATAATCCCTCCGGGCAGCTCCTTCTCGTAGATGTCGAGAACCCTCTCGAAACTGAGCTCGTCAAAATAGAGCTTATCGCAGATGTCGTAGTCCGTGCTGACCGTCTCCGGGTTGCAGTTCAGCATTATCGTCTTGTAACCCAACTTCTTCAGGGCGATCACGGTGTTGACGCAGCACCAGTCGAACTCGACCGAGGACCCGATGCGATACGCCCCGCCGCCGATAACGACGACCTGGTTTGAGCCGTTTAACTTGATGTCATCCGCGATGCCGTTGTAAGTCAAATACAGGTAGTTGGCGCTGGCCGGGTATTCGCCTGCCAACGTGTCAATCTGCTTGATGCAGGGCGTTATTCCGAGCTCCTTTCGCCGCTTCCGGACATCCAGCTCCGATACGCTGGTGATGGACGCAATCTGACCATCCGAGAAGCCCATCCACTTGGCCTCTCTGAAGAGCTCACAAGGCATCTCCCCAAGACTGTAATCCTTCAACAGCTGCCACAACTCAACGATGTTCTTCATTTTGAACAGAAACCACTTGTCCACGTGAGTCATCTCGTGGATTCGCTCAACCGTGTAACCTGTCCTGAGCGCCTCGGCAATTGCGAACATCCTCCTCTCGGTAGGCTCGGTCAGCTCGGCGTCCAGGTTGTCGAATGAACGATCGTTGCAGACGAGGCCCTTCAGCCCCAGATCAAGCATACGAATCGCCTTCTGCAAGACCTCCTCGTAGCTCCGCCCAATTGCCATGACCTCGCCGACTGACTTCATTTCTGAGCCGATGTTGACACTCACGTTGCTGAACTTCTTGAGGTCCCAACGCGGGTATTTGAGAACGATGTAATCCAGCGCCGGCTCGAAGCACGCCGATGTCTTTCTGGTCACGATGTTCTCGAGCTCCGTTAGTCCATCGCCCAGGGCCAATTTTGTCGCTATAAAAGCGAGTGGATAGCCAGTTGCCTTTGAGGCGAGCGCAGAGCTTCTGCTCAGCCGAGCGTTGACCTCGATAATCTTGTAGTCATCCGACCTGGGGTCCAGCGCGAACTGAACGTTGCACTCGCCGATGACCCCAAGATGCCTTATCAGCTTGATGGCCGCGGCCCGAAGCCTGAAGTTCTCCCTCGCGGTCAAGGTCTGCACCGGCGCGACGACGATGCTCTCGCCCGTATGAATCCCCATTGGGTCAACGTTCTCCATCGAGCAGACGGCGATACAGTTGTCGAAGCGGTCCCGGACGATCTCGTACTCGACCTCCTTCCAGCCGTGAAGATACTCCTCGATCAGGACCTGGCTGGTATGCGCAAACGCCATCTCTGTCTTCTGCCCTAGCTGCTCCGCGTTATGGACGACGCCGGAGCCTAGGCCGCCAAGCGCGTATGCTATCCTGCACATCACGGGGTAGCCGATCTCCTCCGCAGCACTGAGCGCCTCATCGACGCTCGTCGCGGCCTTACTCAACGGAACCTTCAGCCCCGCCTCCTTCACGTTCTTGACGAACAGGTCGCGGTCCTCTGTATTCAGAATCGCCTTAATGGGCGTGCCCAGAACGCGGACGTCGTGTTTTTTCAAGACTCCAGTTTCGGCCAGCTCAAGGCCAACGTTCAGCGCCGTCTGGCCCCCGAAACTGAGCAGTACCCCGTCCGGCCGCTCTTTCTCGATGACCTTCTCAACAAAGAAGGTGTCGATCGGGAGAAAATAGACCTTGTCCGCTAGATGCTCGGAAGTCTGAATCGTCGCGATGTTCGGATTAACGAGAACGGTCTTGATGCCCTCATCCTTGAGGGCCTTGATCGCCTGACTACCGGAGTAGTCGAACTCCCCCGCCTGGCCAATCCTTATCGCCCCAGAGCCTAAGATCAGGACCTTCTTGAATCGCGTCATCTCATCGCCCGCACGAACATGTCGAACAGGAACTCGGAGTCGTCCGGCCCCGGCGACGCCTCAGGATGAAATTGCGTCCCAAAGAACGGCTTTGAGATATGAATGATCCCCTCGTTTGTCCCGTCGTTGCTGTTGTAAAACCACTCCCGCCAATCCTCCGGCAATGTGTCGGCATCGACCGCGTACCCGTGGTTCTGCGCCGTTATGTAGCACCGCCTAGAACCGGTCTCGACACACGGCTGATTTTGGCTCCTATGGCCGTATTTGAGCTTGTAAGTGTTCGCCCCGGCCGCGAGCGCAAGTATCTGCGAACCCAGGCATATCCCCAGAACTGGGATGTTCCCGGACAGAACCTTTCGAACGTTCTCGATGGTCTCAGGGCACATCTTCGGGTCGCCAGGGCCATTTGATATGACAATGCCGTCGG
>CAZKNE010000332.1:0-3181 GCA_964554005.1 uncultured bacterium
ACCATCATCTGTTTTACTCGACCTGCAAGTGGGTTGACGCTCAACTCGCCTCGTTCGACAGCTCGATTCAACGCTGCGATCAGCACAGTCAATTCACGCTGAAGGGTCCCGGGCTTAACGCTCTGCAATCGCTCCCGCTTATACCGATCAACATCTATCACCGTGAGCCTACCAACCGAGATACTACCGTTCAGGACCCGCAGGATATTACGCATAGCCAGGTCAGACCGGCCCCAGCGCTTCCCCATAGTCTTCTGCCAATCAACATATCGTTGAAGGACTGTCGCAAGCCTCAGCTGCCCACGGGACGGCCCAAAGAACTTGCCCGACACCGCGTCCGACTTGAGCTTCGCCTCGATCTGACTAGCAATCCGCCGGCTCCTGGTTCCCGTTGAGATTCGGTGTCTTCTGCCCGAAGCGTCCCTGAAATCGACATAGAAGATGTCAGAACCAGTTCGCTTGATCAGTGCCATTGTCAGCTCGACCCTTTTCGATGACGCCGAGTGCACCGCGACAATCTACGCAGGATAGCGTCAGCTCTCTTGCCCTGCGTCCGCCGGACGTATCGCGACAGGCTCTGCCCACGCCCCCCATAATACCCAAATCCAAGCGACTCGCCTCGCTCTGCAATCCTCACCGCCTCGTGCTCACCCCGCGTCCGGGCCTGATAAACATCCGCCACCGAAAGCCCCTTAGCAGGCTCTTTCTCGTCCCCGGCCCACTGCTCCGCCCAGCCCAGCGCCACATCGCTCCCCGTGCGCTCACTGTCATACTCCTCCCCGCGAAACCCGTTCCTCCGCCGCGCACGGCCATACATCCTAACCAGCTCGCGATCCTCACATAAATCAGGGCAACCGCCCTCCATAACATGGTCCGCCACCATCTCCGCAAGGTCAGCACCCCTTGGTTCAAAACCCTGCCTCCTAAGGGCCCCTCCCCATCTAGCCATCATGTATTCTGTGTACTCCTCGTCATGTGGCGCGCCCCCTAAAAGCCCAACTAACACAGACGGCCAGAAAGCCAAACGCCAGTCCCCAACCACCGTCTCAACCATCATCATCCAAGGAATACGCCCCCCACTAATGTCGACCACGCTGCCCGGATACACCACTTTGCGCGACCCCATAAGCAAGCCGGCCCTTAAAGACGATCGCTCAGGACGCGCCCCATAGGTTGTCAGCGTAACCACCGACACCCCTCCACGCTCTCGGCGATAACTCACCTTAACCCACATAGCTACCCGCAACGGAAACGAAGCATCTAATTCGCTCGCCACCCCTCGCATCAGCCTGTCCTTAAAGCCCCGAACCCATTCCCATACCCGTGCCGCCTGACCAAAGGGCTTCGGGCCCCGACGACCCTTGCCGAGACGTTCCGAAATCGCTGCGATAATGTCTCTCTCCACTCGACGGCTGTCTGGCCTCGTTCCCAACGCCCAACTCCTCGAAATGTCCTTAATTCGACAATCTACCTTATATGAAAGAAGATACAAAACTTGCTCGCAAACGTCAACTTTTCCGAAAGGAGAGTGTCATGGATCGTCTCTTGACCGTCAAGGAAGCAGCACGGCAGCTTAGTGTCACCACAGCGTTTCTCTACCTTCAAATCGAATCTGGGCTAATCAGCCATGTTCGAGTCGGGAACAGGGCCATTCGTCTCGAGCAAAAGGAGCTGGATGACTACATCACTCGAGGCCGGCACCCTACCAACAAGCGCACAGCCAGGCTGCTCGGCCGAGTGAGCCGGTAGGCCGGGAACTGAGGAGGAGGCGCCGAGGCTTCAAGAGGCCGCTTCGCGGGTTGGTAAGGCCAAGCGCTAAAGCTTCAGGCGCCAAAGGCTTCAGGAACGCTCCGCCCTGCTCCGCTTCCTTGCGAGGGGGGATGTCACGAATTGTTACACTTCTTGACCAGCACGCCGCCGGGGGGTATGCTCGAGCTAGCATGTAGTGCCGGCGAGCATGTTCACGAAACAGCCCCGGAACCCACCAAACGCCAGCCATAATCGCCAAGATGCCCATATCGCCCCGATATGGTCCTAAAGACCACATCCCAAACAGCCCGCTATTGCCAGATTCGGGCATGATTCAGAAAATTGGCCAAGCTGTTTTTTCCAGCAGAAAAAATTTGTGTCACGCGAAAAAGACCCTACACCCCCAGTGGGAGTGCCTGATATTTCTGAAGTGGCTGTTGCTCTTGTGTTCAGGCCCACGCACGAGGGCGGCCTATCCAAGAGCGGCAAGACTATCACGGTTGCCTCAACTAAGGGGTTCGTGTCAGTCCCCGAGCACGAGGGCATCGCCATCTCACTCAACGTCAACAAAGGCCACTAACACAACAACCGGCCCACCTACCTACAACCTCACAACCCAACACTCACTAACTCCTCATCCCGATCCCCCATCCCTATGCGCCTCTTTTTATGCGCCGCCCACCATAAAGATTATCTATCAGATCTTCTCCCGCCTCTTGACGGTGGGCCGAGTGTCCAAACAAGAAAGCTCTTTGTACTGGTTGCCGTTTTGGCTGACCCCCTCACCGCCAGCTCCCTCCGTGCGTATCGGCTGGGCGAAACGCCGCGCCGTGCCTACTCCGCATCCCCAACACCTGCCCAGCGCAAGAGCAAAAGAGCATCGATGAGACAAGCAACTCTCCGCTCCCGCCGCTACTATTCGCCGGCACCAGCTGTCCCCCTCCATCTATCACAGAGCCATTGACCAGGAGGATCATGACAGATGTATGGAACAATGATCGGTTTTCCACACCTTTCATCCCTGCTATTTTGCATGGCAGCGCAAGAGCATCCCTAAACGCTCTTTTGTAGGCTTCCACCTAGTAGAGTAACGTTAGAGACAATTCCCCGGGGGCGTGCAATGTCTCTACGGCCGTCTGGCGCATTTCCCTCAACTGAAGGGGCGTCTCCGCTGCACATCTTGACACTAAACATCACAAGTTAGAGGATTGGCATAATTCAGCATTTTTAAGCACACTTGCGTCCAGAACGGGAAGCACCGCTAACAGAAAGGAACCTGGGAGAACATAGATGGCACGACTTGAAGACCTCAGGCGCGGAGCACTCGTCAAAGGTGTTCTTCCCGGAGGCCCCGTGACGGTTGTTGATGTTAAATGGCATGGGTCAACTGTTATTGAACTCACCTACAAAGACGCCGGGGGCCGGCTTGGCA
>CAZKNE010000333.1:0-3174 GCA_964554005.1 uncultured bacterium
AGCGGATGAACATGGCGGGGCCATCTACTGCTACTACTGTGAGCCGACGCTGACGGACTGCACGATCACGGCGAACGAAGCGGATGAACATGGCGGGGCCATCTACTGCTACTACTGTGAGCCGACGCTGACGAACTGCACGATCAGTTCCAACAGTGCAGGCAAATGTGGCGGCGGGATCTACTCGTATTTCAGCTACGTGGTGCCTGTGGTCAATTGCACCATCAGCGGCAACACGGCGGGCCAAAGGGGCGGCGGAGCCTACTTCGATTTCGTGTACCCGGGAGGGGCAAGGCTGATGGACTGCACGTTCACGGGTAACACTGCGATGAACGGCGGCGGTATCTTCTGCGGCACCTATACCGCGCTGATCCTGTCCAACTGCACGATAAGCGATAACACTGCGAGCTCGGATGGCGGCGGTGTGGAGGTCTCGGGCGACACTTGCTCACTCACTATCGACGACTGCGCGGTCACGGGTAACACTGCCAGGCACGGCGGCGGCATACGCTGCTACAGCGCTACAATTAGACAGAGCAGGATCAGCGACAACACGGCGGATTATAGCGGGGGAGGTATGTCCATCGGAGGTGGGTCAACAATTGACGCCAACACGATCGAGGGCAACTCGGCTGGCCAGGAGGGCGGCGGGATACACTGTGGTGGCACTGACCTGACGATCACAAACAACGTGATCGAGAGCAACACCGCTGACGGCTCCGGCGGCGGGATACACTGCGGTGGCACTGTGACGATCACAAACAACGTCATCGCGGGCAACACCGCCGCGGACCATGGTGCCGGGATATACTTTGGCAGCAGCAACTCATCCGCCGTCGTCAACAACGTGATTGCGGGCAACGCGGCACAGGAGCGAGGCGGCGGCGTTTACTGCTGCGACTCGTCGGAGGTGGTCTTTGCAGTCTGCACGATCAGCGAGAACAGCGCCAACTATGGAGGCGGCATTTTCTGCTGTTCGTCATCGCCAAAGGTCATCAACTCGATTCTGTGGGACGACTCGCCGCAGGAAGTCTATGTTGATGGATGGAGTTTCGTCGAGATCATATACTCCTGCGTGCAGGGCGGCTGGTCTGGACAGGGCAACATCGATGAGGACCCACTTTTCGTGCCTCCGTCGGACTCGCCCTACTACCTTGCCCACACGGGCGCGCAGTCGGCGGATTCCCCGTGCATAGACGCCGGCGCCGGATGGCTGGACGACTACGCCGACTTCGGCCTGACAAGTGCCCACACGACCTGCACCGACGGCCGCACCGATAATGATGACGATGCCGATACGCTGACAGGGCCGATCGACATGGGCTACCATTATCCCGAGGCTTATGGCGGCGAGGAGGATACCTCGATCAGCCTCACATCATTTGAGGCGAGGCCTGCTGGCTCAGATATCCTGGTCACCTGGGAAACAGCCTCTGAGATCGGCATCGCTGGCTTCGCTCTATTCAGGGAGATCGCCGGCACGCAGGACTACGTGCAGATAACCGACCTGATCCCTGCCAAGGGCTCACCAGCCTCCGGCGCCTCATACAGCTTCACCGATGCAAACGTCCAGCGGGGCGTCACATACAACTACTGGCTGGTTGATATCGAGACGAGCGGCAGCTGGACAGCGCATGGACCGGCCTCGGCTGAGCTGCCGGTGGGCCTCGAATTGATCGCACTGCCAACTGCCTTCACACAAGGCTACGGCGGACAAGCCGCTCGATAGGAGGCAGATAAACACGAAGACCAATAAAGTTCACGAGGCGCCGAGCTTCCTGACGCTTAACAATGAGTCGCTGATGGCGGTGTTGGGGCCGAGCTTATCCTGCACGGGCTTTGGCGGCTCGGTAGAGTGCTGATACATGTTGATGGCGCCCAAGTAGAAGAACCGACCGGGAGCAGTTGACGGCAAAAGCACTTACGGGAGCGGAGGCTCTCCGTTTGAGACATAGTGGGCTGGAGCCGAGCCGGCGCAGCCGCCGAGCCGACCGAGGGCATTCTCAGATAAAAGAAGCTATGGGAGCGGAGACACTCCGCGGCTGAGTCGCGAGAGGATTCTTTTGACTAAATCCCTCAACCTACATTGAGCCACTCCCCCGAGGAGCAGCGCAAGCCGCAGGAGCCTGCTTAGCGAGTTACAGCGGTGGCACATACTAAGGCATGAACCCACGCTGTATCTCCGCCGCTCTGTTTTCGACGTATTTGCGCAGAGCAGAACAATCGTCGTCGGAGATAGCAGTAAAGGCGACAGCACAGTTGACAGCAGTGGTCCTGACGACACTCGCATCCACCTGAATAGTCCTGTTAGGCAACCGCAGCTGCATGTGTGCTATCGTCTTGCCAGCCTCAAGAGTTGGTGCGAGGACCTTGGAGAGGAACAGCGCTCCGCCGACGGAGATATCGACCACGGCCCCCAGAACTGCCTCGTCTTCGAGAACCCAATACACCTCCAGGGGCTTGTCAGCAGGCGGCTCGACGCGGATATCCCTCCTCAGCCGCATAAGCTCCGCACGTGGGGGGAACTCTATTTGCCACAGCCAACTGCCCTCTTCCTTCCAACCTTTCACAAACGGCGCCGAGAATTTGACCGCGAAATTGCCGGTGTTGAACTTGACCGAAAGGAAGCGGTTGGAGCTCAAGAGCTCGTTGCCGTAGTCCGGGAACAAGGATTCGAGGACAAGATGGTGAGTCTCAAGGTTGGTCTCCGAGGCAAACCGGGAGTGAAAACTGAGCGTGAACGCCTCGATCTGGATGTTGAGTGGTAGGCCTTCCTTTGTGGCATGGCGAAGAAGTCGCGCTACGTTTTCGGGTTTGGCGAACAACCTTCTTAAGGCTTGCTGGCTCATTCTGTCAACTGGAACGTTATTCTTGCCTGCCTCTGGTCAGCCTCGGCGCCCCGGCGGGCGAAGGCGTCTCAGGAAAAGTTGGACAAGGGCGGAAACACCCGCCCGCCAGGCCGGCAGTTTGACCTGTCCCATCCTGACCTCATAGGGGATCGTTATCTCGCCGCATCTCTCGCCGCAGATGGCCCATGCCGAAAGCTTGATGTCCTGGGAGAACGACCAGCCATCGCTTCGAAGTCGCATCCGAGACAGCAATTCGCGCTTGAAGACCCACATCCCTGAAAGAATGTCATTGAACTTGGCAGAAAACAAGAGCCGGGCACAGACT
>CAZKNE010000334.1:0-3169 GCA_964554005.1 uncultured bacterium
AAATATATATGGCGTGTTACCCATTTACAACCGATATGCAACTATTTTGGCAACAAAGATGTCTCTAAAGACGAATTATGTCAAGCTCTTGGTGGAGGAGTTTTCGTAATAGCTTTCGCTTGGGGTGGTTGGGCAAGTGCTGGCCTGACAAAAATCCCACTCTTTCCAAGCCATAAAGCGGTAAAGCCGGCCTATCAAGGCTGAGAAATACCGAAACTTTTGATCTGCTACCCACCGTTGACAACCAGCCGGACTAGGCTTAGATTGGGGCGTCCAATTGCATGTTCAGGCATCTGGCTCAACACTCACATTGAAGGTTTTTTGACTTGTGACCAATAAAGATGTTTACGTCAGCATAATCGTTCCCGCCTACAACGAGGCCGGCGCCATTGAGACCGACCTCGAGGCGATAATCACCGCGATGGACTCTTCACGTTACACATACGAGGTGATCGTGGTCGATGACGGCTCAACGGACGGGACGGGCGATTTGGCCGAAGCGATGGGCGTTACGGTTCTTCGCCATCCGGAGAATAAGGGCGTAGGGGTGGCACGAACCAACGGCGTCAGGGCCGCCTCGGGCGAGATCATAGTCATGACGGACGCAGACAACACGTATCCGAACAAGGACATCCCGAGACTGTTGGAGCTTATGGACCACTACGACATGGTCATCGGCGCCAGGACAAAAGAGGCAGGAACGGTCCCCTGGCTCAGAAAACCTGTCAAAGAAATAATCCGCAGGCTTGCTGAATACATCACCTCTGAACACATCGAGGACCTCAACTCTGGCTTCAGGGCGATGAAGAAGGACATCGTCACGAGATACCTCAACATCACACCGGAAGGTCATTCCTGGGTGGGAACGATGACCCTGGCGTTTCTGAGCGAGAAGCGCAACGTCGCGTTCATCCCGATCGACTACTGGCCCAGAACGGGCAGATCGACTTTCCACCCCATAGCGGATACCTACGGCTATCTCATGTTCATTATGAAGACCATAATGTATTTCAAGCCGCTGAAGGTCTTTGTCCCGCTCTCGGTGTTGTTCTTGACGCTTGGAGTCATCAAGGGCCTCTACGACTCGTTCGTCCTGCACGACTTCAAAGAGTCGGAGATAGTCATCCTACTGACCGGCGTCATCATCGGCGTGCTCGGCCTCCTCGCGGACCTGGTCGTCAAGCTGCACAAGGGCGCCTGACCGGCCGTCCTGCGCCGCAGAAGGCCCCTCGACACGAGGCGTAAGGGCCTGTATCGCCTCAGGGACAGCCACAGCGTGTCCCCGAACCCCTCCGCTGCTTCTGTGCCATGCGCTGCTCTTTTCGCTTGAAGCAAGGTCATATAGTCGGCACTATTGTGGAGATGCGATTTTGATAGCACAAACACAACTCGGAGGCGTATAATGAGGAGTCAAGACGCGATCGCCGAGGTCTTTCTTACGGCGCTCAAGGGTCTTTCGAAAGAAGACAGGGAGGCAGTCCTGGCGCGCATAGCGAGCGACAAAAACTTGGCGGAGGACCTATTGGACCTGGCCCTGATTGAGAGTCGGCGCGATGAGCCTTCCCGTCCATTCAGGGAGTTTCTCGCCGATAAGCGCCGAGCATGAAGGGCTCGGAGAAATACTCGATCAAGATCAAGCGTTCCGCCGAAAAGAGCATGGTCAAGCTGCCAAATGAGGTGTTTGAGCGAGTCGCAACTGCTATTCTCGCACTAGAGACTGACCCGAGACCTCGGGGATGCAAAAAGCTCGGAGGAAGAGACTCGTTTCGCGTCAGGATCGGCGCTTATCGTATTCTGTACACAATTGACGATTCGGCTCGGATTGTCGAGATCATAGCTGTCGGCCCCCGGGGACAGATCTATCGTAAGCATTAGCCGGCTTAGTGACGCATCAAAGGGGACCCATTGGTTCCCATGGAAAGAGTGATTAGGCCATGAAGCTCCATTATTATGAAGAGACCGACTCTCTCTACATTGACCTGAGTGAGCGGCCGGGCGCCGAGTCGAAAGAGGTGGCTCCGGGCGTGGTCTGGATTCTGATGCGGACGGGCGTCTGGTGGGCATCGACGTCGATCACGCCAGCGAGGTCATAGACTTGTCGCGGCTTGAGACAGAGTCGCTGCCCCTTGGCTCGGTGGCGATGAAGGCAGCAAGCAGCTAGGGATCGAGGGGGCTTCGTGAACCGCCCCTACGAAAAGCATCCGGGCTGCTTGTCACCTAACCTCCCGGTAACCACATCATGAGCCGAAGCAGACCGTTCTGCCTCGCTTTCAGCGACTTGTCGCTGATGGCGGTGTCGTCAGATTGCGCAGCAATATGTCGGCGCATGCCTCGAAAATCGCGGAGGGGGGCGGGGGACGAGCGATTGCGTCCCCCGCTCTAATCAATCACACCAATTGTAGAGTGATCGCTTAGCCGCCGACTATTTCGTTCAATCCCTCGATTAGCTGCTCCATCTGCTCAGGAGACAGCGAATCTACTACTTCGCCGATTCGCTCGACCGACAGCGTTCGGACCTGGCTTATCTTGACCCAGGACGGTTTAGGCAGCTTCGATGGTTCCAGGGCGAGCGTTAATGGGAAGCCCGCTCGTTGAGGCTGGTTGGTTATCGCCATCGCGATGACGGTGCCCGAACGTTCATTGAAGACATCGTGGCTGATTATTATAACCGGGCGTTTCCCGCCTTGTTCATGTCCCCGGACGGGGTTGAGGTCGGCCCAGCGTATCTCTCCCCTTAGTATTCGGGCCATCGAGCCAGCTCCTCGGACAGGCCTTCCTCCGCCATCGCCCGCTCAGCGGCCGGGTCCAGCTTCGCGCACTCCTGTGCGAGGCGAGTGCGCTCGATCCGGTTGAGCTTATCCTCAATTGCCTCCTGAATTGCCCTGCTCCGACTGGGATAGACCTGCTCCTTGACGAGATGGTCGAGGCGCTTGAGCGTCTTTTTGTTGATACTGATTGCAACTTTTGCAGTTTGCATATCTCACCTCCAGTATTACTATAAGTCATACCGGACAGACTGTCAACTCGTTCTGCCTCGCCCCTCAGCGACTTGTCGCGGATGGCGGTGCCGTCAGATTGCGCAGCAATATGTCGGCCCATGACTCGAAAATCGCGGAGGGGGGGGGTGGGGGACGAGCGATTGCGTCCCCCGCTCTAATCAATCAAGCGC
>CAZKNE010000335.1:0-3156 GCA_964554005.1 uncultured bacterium
CGCCTCAATGCTGCGATACCCTTCGTCGCCCTCTTTGGAGTGTACGGCCACGATGTGCAAGACCTCGACAGGCAACCCGGCACGCTCGCACACCGAAACGCCCGAAAACGGATGACGCAGCATCTTCCCGTAGTAACCCTTCACGTAGCCCTCGTCCGTCCTCTGATACTCCAGAACCTTGCCAACATCGTGCAACAGGCCGCCCACAGCCACCAGGTCCCGGTCGATCTTGACGCGACCGCCGTAAGACGATGCCATGGCGTCCGCGAGTGAAAGCGCCGACCTCGTTACGGCCCGGATGTGTTGGGCCAAACTAATCCCACAGCCCTTCGCAAGCAGCGAGAACGGCATCTCATCCAGGGCGGCAGGAGCGACGCCAGCCGCCTCGAGCGCTATTCTCCAGGCCTCAACGGTCTTAAGCCTCAACTGCACATCCTCGATCAGGGCGGTCTCGGGCAGCACGCGGCTCAGTTCATCATCAAAAGACATCTCAAATAACCTTCTCGAAGATTGTCTCCATAGCTATGCTATAAGCATACAGCTCCACTTTCAGGAATGCAAGGATATGGACTGACCCCAAAAAATCAGATTGACCGTCTGGGCGACAGTTTTTTTGTGGAGTGCGGCGGCTTGACGCCGCTTTCATTGGCGGCGACTTGACACCACCCTCTGATAGACATCTATCCCGAACCTGGAAGCCGCCATCGATTGAGATCTCCTGCCTCCAATCTGATCAGGGCCACATCAGACGAGCTTGTCAATTCCACTGCCACAACGCGCGCCCGGCGTGTAGGCGGTGCGGTCGCTAGCGCAGGAAAATGTATCTCAAAAGGAATATGCCGGCTAAGACATAGACCAGCCAGTGGACTTCTCTTGACCTGCCGGCCGCGACTTTGACGAGGGGGTAACTAATGAAGCCGAGCGCGAGTCCGTTGGCGATGCTAAACGTTAGCGGCATGAGTATGATCGTAAGAAATGCTGGGATGGCCTCGGTGAAGTCCTCCCACCTGATCTTCTTGACGTTCTGCATCATTAGGCATCCGACTATGATCAGAGCCGGGGCCGTAACGCAGCCTGTTGCGAACGCTTTTGCGAGCGGCGTGAAGAACATGGCGACTAGGAACAGAATCGCGGTTATCACGGACGCAAGCCCAGTTCTGCCGCCCTCAATGACACCTGCGGCGCTCTCGATGTAGCTCGTTACCGTTGACGTTCCACAGGCTGCACCGGCCATGGTGCCGACCGAGTCGGAGAGTAAGGCTCGGTTGATTCTGGGCAGCCTGCCGTTTCTGACGAAGCCGCACTGCTCGCTCACGCCGATTAGCGTTCCGATGGTGTCGAACATGTCGAAGAATAGAAGGACGATGATGGGGACGATATAGTCGAGGCTGAGTGCCCCGAGGATGTCGAGTTTGAACATAACTGAGCTGAAGTCTGGCGTGCTGATGACGCCCTCAAACTTCGTGATGCCCGAGATGACGGCGACAACGCCAGTTGCGAGCAGGCCGAAGAGAATCCCGCCCTTGACCTTCCTTGCGACGAGCACAGCTGTCAGAACGAGGCCGAACAATGCAACGAGCGCCGGCGCCTTGGAAATGTCCCCAAAGGTAACGAAGGTGTTCGGGTCTCGGGCGACTATGCCGGCGTGTTGTAGGCCGATGAACGCGATAAACAGGCCGATGCCCGCAGCTGTGGCGAGCTTCAAACCTGCGGGAATGGCATCGACGAGCATCTCTCTAACCTTGAGCAGGGTCAGGATAGTGAAGACCAGGCCAGAGAGAAAGACGATACCCAGCGCTATCTGCCACGGGACGCCCATTGCCCCGCAGATTATGTAGCTGAAATAGGCGTTCAGGCCCATGCCGGGCGCCAGTGCAATCGGGTAGCGGGCAACAAAAGCCATCATCAAGGTCGCGAAGAATGAGGCAACGCAGGTCGCAACCAAGACGCCTGAGAAACTCATCCCCGCGCCGTGGGGGTCGGATAGGATCGTCGGATTGACGAACACGATGTAGGCCATTGTCATGAAGGTAACCACGCCGGCCGTAATCTCGGTCTTGACCGTAGTGTTGTTCTCTTTCAGTCTGAAGTAGCCTTCTAGCACTTGCGACTCCTGTTACTCACCTTTTACAAATTGGTAAACACTTCGGCGCATCGGATGCAGCGGAGAGTGCGACTTTATGTAGTCTGCCAAAATGTCGTTCAGGACCTTGCCCGTCTCAAAGCGATTCCTGGCCCGAGCGAGCTCGACATAGCCGTCACCGCCCCTGGCGAGGTAGTCGATCGTGGCGATGAGGTAATTCTCACGCTCATCCAGCGGCTTCCCTCCGACCGACACGCTCACAACTTCGTTACTCTCCCTTCTCGCCCGATGCCCCTTGACGACCGCAGTTCGCCGCCTGGCCAGGCGAACCATGACCTCAACGCCACGCAACTGAAGGAACCCACCGCTCGACCGTGGCAGCGCGCGAACTGACCGCTCGAGCATCGATTCGAGCTCCAAGCCTGAGACCCAGACAAGTACGACCTGGTTACGAAATGGTAGTATCTCGTCAATTCGGGACATGGTTATCGGGCCTACGGGCTGAAAACTCCCTCGGATGCCGCCCGAGTTTATGGCCACGACGGCCGCGGTCGGGAATTGCTCGGCAATAGCGTCGCAGACGAGCGTCCCTATGGTTGAGTTCGTCGCCCGAACGCGAGCCCCAAAGAGCTCGAGATCGGCGTCTATGATGCCGACCTGCTGCTCGTCAGCGGCCCGAAACGGCTTGAGGAATGACGCTACTTGCTCGTTATTCTTGATGCTCTCATCGACACTAAGAAGCGACCATTGATATGACGCGATGCCGTCAGGAGAGCACTCAAGCCGAAGCTTCCCAACGAACCTGCCGTAGCAACCGGACTGAACGACGAGCGTCCGTTTTCCCGCGGGATTCGTAACCTCGATCGGCTTCTTTAGCGCGTCGTGCGAGTGCCCGCCGAAGATGACGTCGATCCCGCTGACGGAACGGGCGAGCTTGATGTCCTGACGAAGGCCGATATGCGTCAGAGCAAACACCAGGTCGGCTCTTGGCCTCAAGTATGAGACCATCTCGATGACTGTGCCCACAAGGTTGCTGTCAACCTTCACCTGCTTACTGGGGCTGGAAATCTCGT
>CAZKNE010000336.1:0-3149 GCA_964554005.1 uncultured bacterium
GCGATACGCGAGAAGTTAGGCGACGCCGACTCGATTTCTGGCGAGGTGCGAGAGCTGCGGGAAAAACTTGCTGAGACCGGAATGCCGGGCGAGGCGTTCAAGGCTTGTGAGAAGCAGATCAACAGGCTGGAGATGACGAACACGGAGTCGGCGGAGGCGACGGTAATCAGGACCTATATTGATTGGCTTCTGAACCTTCCTTGGGAGGTAGAGACGAGCGATACCCTGGACTTGGCTGCTGCGCAGAGAATACTCGATGAGGACCACTACGATCTGGATGAGGTCAAGGAGCGTGTGCTGGAGTTTCTCGCTGTGAGAAAGCTGACGAAGGCGAACAAGGGCCCGATTCTGTGCTTCGTTGGGCCGCCTGGGACAGGAAAGACGTCGCTGGGCCGGTCGATAGCCAGGGCGCTCGGTCGCGAGTTCGTTCGCGTCTCGCTCGGCGGTGTGCGGGACGAGGCGGAGGTCCGGGGCCACCGCCGGACCTATGTCGGTGCGCTTCCGGGACATATTCTACAGGAGCTTAGGAACGCCGGCTCGCGGAATCCTGTGTTCATGATGGACGAGGTGGACAAGATCGGCACGGATTTCAGAGGCGATCCGAGCTCGGCGCTGCTTGAGGTTCTTGACCCGGAGCAGAACTACTCGTTCAAGGACCACTATATTGAGGTGCCATTTGATCTGTCGAATGTGCTTTTTATTTGCACTGCTAATGTTCTTGACACGATCCAGCCGGCATTCAGGGACAGAATGGAGATTTTGAGACTGTCTGGCTATACCGAGCACGACAAGATCAGCATCGCTCGAAAGTTCCTCATCCCGAAGCAGTTGAAAGAGAACGGCCTGTCTGATGTTCAACTTAACATAACAACGCCTGCGCTTCGGCACATAGTCCTTCAATACACGCGAGAGGCGGGGCTGAGGAATCTGGAGCGCCACATCTCGCGACTCTGCCGCAAGGTAGCGAGGCGGATAGGAGGAGGTGAGAGGGGGCCGTTCATGGTTAAGGTGCAGAACCTCGAGGACTGGATCGGTGTGCCTTCATACATCGTGAGCCGCAGCTTAAAGCGTGATCAGGTGGGCGTCGCGTGTGCTCTTGCGTGGACAGCAACAGGCGGGGACGTGTTGTTCATCGAGGTTGCGACTATGCCGGGCAGCGGACGACTGCTTCTGACGGGTCAGCTTGGGGACGTGATGAAGGAATCGGCACAGGCGGCGAGGAGCATTGCGCGCTCACGAGCGGATGAGTTTGGCCTGCCGGCAGATTTCCACTCCAAGATGGACATCCATATTCATGTTCCAGCTGGCGCCATTCCGAAGGATGGTCCATCTGCGGGTATAACGATTGCAGTTGCCCTGATCTCGGCGCTGACCAAAAACCCGGTCAGGGCGAACGTTGCGATGACCGGCGAGATCACGTTGCGGGGCAATATCCTCCCGATTGGCGGCTTGAAGGAGAAGGTACTCGCTGCGCAGCGAGCGGGGATAACGGAGGTCCTGCTTCCGGCGGAGAATCAGAAAGAGTTTTCGGAGGTTGATGATAAGGTCAAGGCGGGGCTTAAGTTTCATTTTGTGACCCACATTGAAGAGGCGCTTAAGATAGCGCTTACGGACAGCCCCAGGTTCAAGACCCCAACTCGGAGGCCCGGGATGGTTTCTGATGGGTGAGCTTTTGATCCTGTTGACGCCAGCGTTGGCCTCATGTTTTAGAATTTTTTGACTTTAGTTTCGCCAGCGAGAGAAGACAAAGATGACCGGCCAGAACGATAGATTGATTGAGGCGATTGATAAGCTCAAGCGCAAGCGGAACGCCATAATCCTGGCCCACAATTATCAGCCGGCCATCATTCAGGACATTGCGGACTTTCAGGGCGATTCGCTCGGACTATCACAGCAGGCGGCGGAGAGTGATTCGGAGGTCATAGTTTTCTGCGGCGTTGATTTCATGGCGCAGACGGCCGCGATACTCGCCCCAGACCGGCTCGTTTTGGTTCCGGAGGAACGTGCCTCGTGCCCGATGGCGCACATGGCGATAGGTGCCGAGGTTCGCGCCATGAAGCGGAAGCATCCAGGGAGCCTCGTCGTGACCTACGTCAACTCTACTGCCGAGGTGAAGGCGGAAAGCGATATATGCTGCACGTCGGCGAACGCCGTGTCCGTTCTGAGGTCCCTGCCGATGTCTAAACCGATTATCTTCGTGCCCGACATGCACCTCGGCGAGTATGCGGGCAAGATGGCCGGTCGCGAGGTGATCCTGTGGGAGGGGTTCTGCCCCGCGCACCACTATGTCAAGGTCGAGGAGATTGAAAAGGCAAGAAAGAAGCACCCACGCGCCCTCGTCATGACCCACCCGGAATGCCCGCTGGACGTTGTTGAGCTCTCTGACGCAGTCCTCTCAACCGCGGGAATGCTGAAGTTCGCCAATGAATCGGACGCGGATGAGTTCATCGTCACCACCGAGGTCGGCATGCTGCACCCGCTATCGAGGCAGAACCCTGGCAAACGCTTCTATTGTTCTTCAGCAGCGCTTCTCTGCCCGAACATGAAGATGACGACGCTGCAATCGATTGTGCGCTCGCTTGAGGAGGACACCTATCCTGTCCGGGTGCCGCGCGAAATCGCGGAGCGAGCCCGGCTCCCGATAGAGCGCATGCTCGCGGTGCCGAGGGACTAGTTCGACAGGTTCGATTTCGAGGGTTCCCATCCGAGTCCTCCGTCTCTACAGCGTTTCAGATAAGCTACAAGTTACTACCGGGCAAGAATCGTGGGTGACTCTAGTTGCGTCCGGAATTGGTCGATGCGTCTCTTCGCGAGATCGACGTATTCAGGGCTGATATCGTATCCTACATAGTGCCTGCCAGTCTTCATGGCGGCAATGGCGACCTGACCGCTGCCCATGAACGGGTCAAGAACGACATCGCCCTGAAACGTGAACAGCTGCATAAGCCGGTAGGGCAGCTCAATGGGGAAGGGAGCGGGGTGACCTATTCGCCTGGCGGACTCGGCCGGAAACGTCCAGACGCTCTTGGTGAATTCGAGGAACTCGTCCCTGGAGATCGTGCTCGCTCTGTCGGGCAGGGACTTTCTGCGGAACTGTTCCTTCGAGAAAATGAGAATGTATTCGTGAATGTCCCGCAGAGTTGGGTTTG
>CAZKNE010000337.1:0-3131 GCA_964554005.1 uncultured bacterium
TCAATCTCCTTGGGGCTTGCGCCGTGATAGACCGTCGTAATCTTAATGTAGGGCACATCGACTTTGGGCATAAGCTCGAGATTCATCTTTCTATAGCTATTGATGCCTAAGAGGGACAAGGCGATTATGAGGCAGCCCATTGCAATGGGCCTTCGGACTGACGCGTTGGACAGGAACATCAATTGCCCTCCGCAAGAACCTTAACCGGCGACCCGTCGTTCAGGAAGTTCTGGCCTTGAGTTACGACGGGTGTACCCTCACTCAACGAGCAGTTCCTCAGAAGAACGTAACCGTCTGTCTGAAGGCCCGTTTCCACCTTGACCGAGCGAGCTGTTTCGCTCCCAACAACGAAGACAACATCGTCATCGCCTCTATGCTGTACGGCCTCCACAGGCACGCCTAGCCCCTCCGTTCGCTCAAGAACTATGCTAACGTCAGCCATCGCGCCAGGCACGACACCCTCCGGTGGGTTCACCATCGTGCATTTCATCTCGAACGTGCGAAGTCGAGGATCGACCGTCGGGCTTCTGTAGGATACTTTGTAATCCCCTACGTCTCTCTCACCGACCCGAATGATCACCACTGACCTCCCCGGACGAACATCTGTATAGAACTGATCCGGCAGAAACACAGAAGCCTCGATTACTGAGGTATCCTCGATGCGTAGCACAGGTTTGCCCTTCTCTGGCATTTCTCCGGCCTCGTAGTATTTCTTGCTCACAGTGCCGTCTATGGGAGCGTATGCAAGAGAGTCGCTGAGGTTCTTTTCTGCGATCGAGAGTGCTATTTCGGCCTGCCGTACACGCTCCTTTTGGAGGTCCACTAGGCTTACCGAATGCTTATGAGCCGCCTTCATCTGCTTATACTGGCTTTGAATTTGCTCGAAGGCGTCAGATGACACTGTGTTGCTCTTGTGAAGTCTCTCGTAACGTCGGAAATCGAGCTCAGCCTTCTCCAACTGCGCCTCAACCTGCTCAAGACCGGCCTGGGCCTCTCGCAGCGAGCATTCAGCGACCGCCAGGTCCTGACGACGAACATCAACCGCACGCCGCAGATTCAAAGAATCGACCTGAAAGAGCTCTGTCTTACCGGCCACAACGTAGTCGCCTTCATCAACGAAAATCGAATCTATTGTGCCCTCAACCCGTGCCGAGACGTGGGCGAAGTTCTTCGCCACCAGGTTGCCCTGCACAACGACCCGCCTCTCGAATGTCCGTTTGGAAACGGGGGTCAGGACAACTCGCACGCGAGATTGCTTCAGCGCATCGTTCCTATCAGCGTTACTTTCCGAATCAGAACTACAACCGATAGCTGCAAAACACACGCACCAAAGTGCCGCCAAAGCAAAAACCACCGCTCGCGTACGCTTGATATTCACAGATAACATCTCTTCATTTCCCTCTTTTCACAGCGCAACTCAACGTTGAACCTACTGATCACTGTCCGGTCCTCCTGCAATGCTGGCGCCTGATGTCTGGTCCTCAATCCGCCTGCCCATCGAATGCAGAAGTCGGGCGATAGCGATGTCGTAGTCGTAAAGCGCGACGTAGTAGTTCATCCGCGCGTTGGCCAGGAGGACCTCGGCGTCCAGAACATCGGTAATCGTTACGATACTCTGCGCATACCGCTCGTTACTCATCCGGACGTTCTCCGCGGCCTGCTCTATCGCGCGCTTGGTTACCGCTATGAGTTTTTTAGCCTGCTCGACGGAAAGGAAGGATTGCTTGACCTCAAGCAGCACGTTGTCCTCTAAGAGGCTCGTCTGATGCCGCGCCTCGTCCGTCTTTGCACGGGCATAATCGAGGTCGAACTTCTGCTTGCCCCACTGCCAAAAGTCCCAGCTCGCAACCAGAGAGACACTCCAGTCCTCGTCCAGGTCCCAGCTCAAGCGCTCCTTGGCTAGGTTCTTCTCATAAACCCCGCTTATCTGTGGGAAAAACGTGCTGCGTGCCACCTTCTCCGAAAGCGCCGCCACATCGACCGACTCCCGCATCGCCAAGAGCTCGGGCCGCTGAGTAAGCGCCGTCTCCATGCACTCCAAAAGCGTCATCTCAGACGGCATCATAAGATGACTCTCGAGCAGCTCGACCGGTTCCGAGATGTCCCGGCCGAGCGAGTTGTTGAAGGCCGCCTTCGCAGTTTCGAGAGCGTTTCTGACCTTGATCACCGCCTGCTGGGCCTCTGCAAGCCGGACCTCCGCCTGCAACAGGTCAACTTTCGCCACGACGCCCGCATCGTAGAAATCCTTCGCCGTCTTGCGATGTGCCTCCATCGCATCCTGCGTCAACTTGGCGACCCCGAGGAGATGCTGCGCCTGAAGCACCGCGTAATAGGCCTGCGCGACACCGAGGACGACGTCCTGCTCCGTGCCCTCGAGCTGCTCCTTTGCGATCCCGACCCCAGTCTTCGCCTGCTTACGCGTGTAGTAGATGGCGCCGCCCATGAACAACGGCTGAACGACCTGAAGCCCCACCGAATACTGATACTTCTGCATCACCGGCGAAGTCATCGTCTGTGGACCCGTCCCAAGGTCGAAGGTCGTCTTTTGATAGCGATCGTGGTCGAGCCGAGTGTAATTGCTGCTCAACGAGCCGCTCGGCAAGAACGCCGTCGCCGAGGACCTCGACTGCGACTCGGCCGCCAAGAGCGAGGCCCTCGCCTGACCGATCGCAGAATGCTTCGCAAGAGCAATCTCAATGCTGGCCTCAAGCGTCAGCGGCGTCTCGGCATACGTCCGATAGCACAGGACTAAGCAGAACGACAAGACCCAGATTCCAACGACAAAAAAGCGACCTACACGAATCCTAATCATCCACGCCTCCCAAATCCCTCCAAAAACCGTTTAACAACAACCGGCGCGAACGAGACCAAATCCGTCTTCTCGCCAGACCAAAACCACATGAAAAAATACGAAAAACACATCATGCGGAAGACTATCGCTTGTTCCTCGGATTGCACATCATCTACAAACCCCGCTGCCCTCAACTGGTCAAAAACAGGAACAAGCAACGTAAGCGGCAGGTACCCACTTTTCTCCAGACGGGCCCGCAGTCTTTCCTTTACCGCCCAGGCAAAACCACCTATCTCCTGCCAGAACCTTTTGACGGTCTGCTTCTTCTCAAGTACGTATT
>CAZKNE010000338.1:0-3124 GCA_964554005.1 uncultured bacterium
TGTTACGTGGACCTACGTGGAGGAGCACCGTGAATAGCGTCTGTGGCATCATCGGAGCCGGCTACTCCTGCGCTGCAGGACTTCCCGCCACTGCAGACCTCTTCACAACGAACGTCTCTGTCGTTTCCGCAGGCGCAGCGGCTCGCTTCCAAGCTGTATGGCAAGACTACGCGGAATGGGCCGCTCGCAACCCTAATAGGGGCCCAGAAGAATATCTGCAAGACCTGTACAACAACATCCTGCAACGACCGTCGCCACCGTTCGCGTCAGCCGTGGAGCTCGTTGCTGCTGTCCTTTCCACGCCCCGCGGAGCTGACCGACGTCCAACGAACCCACGCTACGGCGTTCGACTCATTCAACCGTCACGCATCCCTGAACACATTCAATTCTGGAGGATTCTCGCCGACAGGTTCGCAACAGTCTCCGTGGTCACAACGAACTACGACCTTCTGATCGAACGTGCGCTTCGCCACAGGCCTATGAAGCGCGGGTTCGGACCCGGTTGCTACTACGGCGGCCTTGCACAGCCTCAGATTCTCAAGGGCATGGCACTCCCGTTTTCCGTCCAGAAGCCGGAACGATTCGTTGAACTCTATGGGGCCGTGCCTGTCTACAAGTTTCATGGGTCGCTCAATTGGAGCAACAAACCTGGTGGCCTCGAGCTGTTTCAAGACCACCGTCCTGCGTTTCGCCATGGTGGCGACGCGGCCATAGTCCCTCCTCTGCCGCAGAAGAAGACCCCCGCCTGGTTGAAAAGCATCTGGCAGGAAGCTGAACGGCAACTCCGCTCGGCCACCTATTGGGTAGTCTGTGGCTATTCCCTGCCCGCCTACGACCAGGCCATCGCAGACATCATCGAACGCGCAGCGTCCGGTGCACTGGAACACATCATCATCCTTGATCCTTCGAGCAACGCGCTCAAGCAGCGCTACAAAGTGGCGGCTCCGAGTGCGAGAATTCACTGTCTTCCGGGGCTTCCTGGCGGTCTGACTCAGATGAACGTTCTGCTCGACCAACTGTCTTCCGGGCAACAGGCTCAGAGCAAGAAGCACGCTGGTCCAAGGGACACAAGTCGCGGAATTCCAGGGACGCAACCCATGATTCCTCAAGGAGCAGCCTAAGATAGGGCTTGTGTCCCTCGGATTCTTGCACCTCCACCCTCAGCCGGACCGCAAAACGGGTTGAGGAGAAGCAAAGAGGTACCGGGCAGCGGGATTCGGTGACACCTACGTAGAGAGACGACTTAGGCTGGAAGACTGGTGAATCGATGGAGCAGGAGCCTCGCGACGACACCGACCCCTACGGCTAGTGTGAAGCTAAGCATCGTTCCGACAAGGATGTACTCGGCTTCCTGATGCGACTCGGCTCCTCGGATGTCAGCGAAACGCAGAATTGACTTGACAGCAACAAGGAACCCGATCAGTTCGTAGTGGCCGATCAGAATTGAGGTCAAGATGAGAACCCGTTCGAGGCGACCGATCCACAGGCCGGCCTTCTCGAGGCCTGGTCGTGGCTTTTCTAAGATCCGCTTTCGCCACGGTTCGGTAAAGAGACCGATCACTTGGCCTGCCGGCCAAACAGCTACAAGAAACGCAACAGACACAATCCAGAAGGCGGGCAATCGCATCACATTGCGAAGTGCGTGACCTATATCGGTAAGGGCGAATCCTACAAGCCCCATCCAGATGCCGATCACAAGCACCAGATAGGCGGCCTGCCGAAGCGCAAATCGGCCAAGCGTCTCCCTGTCTCTACGTACCAGGGCTTCAATCAGTACGTGAGCAGCGAACGCACTTGGGAGAATCCATACCGCCCCCCACCGTGCCGCCAGGACGTAGAGACTGAGGGAACGAAGCAGCGCTCCCACTGGGGTAGAGGCAAAGAAGACAGTGAGGCTTTGCCTTTCTCGCTTGCCAGCGGACGAGATAGGGCAAATTGCAGTCGACGATCACGTGGGCGGCGATCAGGCGAAGAACCAGCACCAGGCTCGACATGTTCGTCCTCCCTCTTTGTATTCGATCGGCAACTTATATCGCATCATTAGAAGGCGTCACGCTTATATTGAGGCCGATGAGCGCCTCGTACCTCGCGAAGAGAGTTTCTAGTGCGTCTACATTCGCCGCTCTCAGCCGTTGAGCGACGGCAGACTGAGATACTCCCAGGCTCTCTGCCGCCTGCTTCTGGGTTCTCCCGAGCAGAAGGTGGATCAACACCGCCTCAGCCTGCGCCTTCGACCAGCGAACAACGATCGCGTCGAGCAGCATGCATTCCGTGTTCAGCTCTGCATCCACGTGTGGCCACGGAGTTGAGAACAGAAGACGGCGATCTCGTCCCTTCATCTGATCCAGTAGAGGTCCAGAACGCCGAAGGGCCGTTCCGTCCGACTCGGCTACCGTCCCTTCGGGAAAACGTGTGACACCGCCGATTCCGATGGCGACGCGAGCATCGAGAGCCAACGAGGCGGACGTCGCGCCGTCCCGAGAGCGAAGGAATGTGCGGATCACAATCGCAGCGCGCAACGCGTGCTGGGGGAACACGATCCCCTGGAAGCTATCGCCACGGAAGATCTCGAAGCTGGACACAACCTGTGACAGGAAGTCCTTCTCCAGCGCACGCAGTCCGTCCTTGAGCACACGAACACGGCGGAGCGGATCGTCGTCTGCCGGTTTGCCCTTGCGGGGTCGACACGATCCCACCAGATCGCCTGTCAGGGCGGCAACGTAGCCTACAGCTGTTCCTTGCTGCGGTTGCCTCACGGTCCGACCCTCCTGTAATAAGGCGTCAGTCTTATGTTAGAGAAGTATAAGCATTATGTCGAATAAGGCAAGCCAGCGTCCATCATCGTGCGAAATTCCTGGGACGCATACCATAGTTCTCAAGGAGCAATCCGAAATAGGGTCTATGTCCCTCGAATTCTTTGCAACGAGTCGTCATCTGTGGTGGCCTGGGGCCAGACCTATACTTGGCACTTAATGGTGCGGGCGTCGGGGCCTGATCTTCATTCTTGTCATTTACAAGAAGAACGATTCGGTGCGAGTGGTGAGAAACGAGACTTGATAATGATTGTCGGACAAGACTATCCCACCATCGATCTCACGGCCACGCGTGTTGTCGACAGACTGAA
>CAZKNE010000339.1:0-3119 GCA_964554005.1 uncultured bacterium
GGCGCAGTTGATTTTGACGAATGGGGCCTCCTTCCGAACCCCGTTGTAGTGGATGGCGCGGGCGACGAGCTCTTTGCCTGTCCCGCTCTCACCCTCAATCAGAACCGCGACCTGCGTGTCGGCGACCTGCCTTATCTTCCTGAATACATCCTGCATCACGCCGCTCTCGCCGACAATGTTCTCGAACGTCAGCTGAGGCGCGATGGCCTCCCTCAGGTCAATGTTCTCCGCCTGTAGCGACTCCTTCTTGAGCTGCAACTTCTCGAGCAGCATCGCCTTCTCAATAGCCATCGAAGCCTGCGTCGCGAAGGCGGAGAGTAGATATAAGTCCTGCTCGGTGAAGACAGTTGCAGAGAGGCTACTGTCCACATAAACCGTCCCGACCACCTCCCCATTCATGACGATCGGCACACAGACTATCGACCTAATGTCATAGAGCGACACGCTCTTGCTCTCGTGGAATCTGGGGTCGCTCTGCGCGTCGGTGGTCACCAACGGCTGCCCGAGACCAACGACCCGCTGGATGACGCTCTTGCTTATACGAGTAACGTCCTCGATAGTCTGCTCGTCAACCTTGCGCGCGACCCGCGTCTCCAAAGCACCGGTCTTAGCGTCCTTCAGCATGATCAGCCCACGCTCCGCACCGAGAATACCTATCACCGCGTCCATGACCCGATTCAAAAGCTCGTCAAGATCGAGCAGCGACTCGAACAGACGGGCAACCCTGTAAAGCGCTTTGAGCGCCGGCGAGCCCCGCTTAACCTCGCCAGTGTCTCCCCATCTCAGCGATTCGATCCTGTTATCGAGCTGGGCGGCCTTCTCCTTCATCTCCAGCCCCAAAAACTGCTCTCGAGAAAGCTCAAGGCTCAGAAGCGCGTCCGACCGCAGACCCGCCTCAAGCTGAAGCCTCGAGAGATACTCCGCCGTCTCCCCTATCTTCAGAAACGCCTCCATCTCCTTAAACATGGCAACCGCCTCACTTGCGAGCTCGATCGCCTGGGGATAATCACCTTCAGCCTCTTTGACACGCGAGAAAACTCCAAGACACAAAACCTCCTCCCGGACCGCGGACGCATCACGAGCAAGCGACAGAGCCTTAGAGATGTCCCGCCCAGCCGAATCACGCTCCCCTAGCCCAAGCGCCGCCTCAGCCCGGATGCGGTGCGCAACCGAGGCGCGCCGTTTGTTGAGACGTTCACCCCGAGCAAGCACCTCGGATGCCATCTGGCTCGCCCTTCCATAATCCTCCTCCGCATTGCAGACGCTCGCATCGGCCAGCTGAGCCTTAACCCGAACCTCCTCGCTGTTGAGCGCCTTGAGCACACCATCCAGTTTCTTTACCGCTGCTCGCGCTTCTTTGATTCTGCGCTCGGCCAAAAGAGCCTCGATCTTCAAAATTAGGCCGAGCGACTCAACCTCTGTGAAGCCGTTTTGCTCGCTCATCTCAAGGCTCTCGTCGATCTTCTCCAAGGCCTGCCCAGTCCAGCCCTGCTCGAACAGCGCAACCCCAAGATTCTTAAGCTGCCACGCGACCGAGTACTTGTTCCCAAGCCTTCTTGCTATCAAGAGTGCCTTACCACAGTGCTGCGCCGCCTCTTTGGGACGACCACGCAGCGCAAGAACGGAGGACAGGTTGTTATGCGCTACTAACAGGCCTTCCTTGAAGCCCTCCTTTGCGAAGTGGTCCAACGCCTCTTTATAGGACCTCTCAGCGTCCGCATACTCGCCCAGACGCTCGCTAATCGTTCCGTGCGTTACGAGATTACGTGCGTGCTCAGACGCATCCTGAAGGAGTCGGCTTGCGGCAAGCGCCTTCTCGATATTCTTCAGGGCATCTTTGTAGCGACCTGCGCTGTCATCAATTATCGCGAGGTTCCGGAACAACCTCGGCAAATACTGAGCGTCCGACATAACCAGCGCAGCCGCATCCCCGGCGCCCCCTGAGGCAAGCGCCCTGAGGGCATTCTTGGGCACGAGCTCAAGCGCGTGCATAAACTCCTCCTTGGCCTTCTCATAATGGCATTGCCCAAAATATGTCTGCCCCAGAAAAGTATAAAGACGCGCAAGATGTGCCCTGACCTGCGAAAGCCGCTTCCCGCGAGCCTTGAACTTCTCAGCCTTGAGCCTATCAATGAGCGACTGATAAAGGTCTCGAGCCAGCTCGAAATTGCCACGCCCGCAGTAGATCACTCCCAGCCTACACGTGGCCATCACCTCGTCCCGAAGCGAATCTGGTAGCTCTTGGGCGAGCGCAATCCCCTCCTTGAGAGCTTCGACAGCCTCATCATGGTCGCCAAGAACGAAATCAAGGTCCCCTAGCCTGAAGAGTGCTCGGTCCAAAAACGGCTTGTTATCCTCTTTCCTGGCCACATCCACCACCGTGGCGGACACAAGCCTCGCATCCTCAAGCCTAAACCGGCCCATAAGAAAACGGCATCCAACCTCGTAATTCCGGTTGAGCAAGTCGGGCAGGCCAGCCCGGACGGCATGAATCGCGGAGGTCGCCCTCAGTTGAGCGGGCTCGGCGGGCGGAATCGCTTCAAGGCCATGCTCTTCTTTAGACGGCTCGCTCTCAAGCAAGGTCGCAAACGCGTCGCACCTCTGAGCGATCAGCCGATGTATGGCCTGCCTTTCTTCCTGCAAGACCCGCGAGGAGACGAGCTGACCCAAGACGGGGTTTGCGAGGCAATAGGACACGCTCTTTTCGTCTGTCTGCATCTCCACAAGGAGCCCTTGCCTGATGAGCTCCTCCAGACCCTCCTGTGCCGAGGAGGTGCTCGTCCCGCCTAAACTGGCGATTAAGGAAGGCGAAAAGCACTCGTTCAACACCCCCGCCTTGATAAGTATGGACATTGCCCCGGCCGAAATCCGCGAGAGCCTCGTCTCAACAACCTGACTCAGACTTCTGGCTGGAGCGAAATCCTGCAAACTGTCCGCTCTAAGCTCCCAACGCCCATCGATGAAGTGAACGATGTCCTCCTCAAGGGCAGACTCGATGCAATGCACCAAGAGCGCGGGCAGGCCACCTGTCTTCTCCAGAAACGACGGGGCCGCCTCTTGACTGAAAGCGTTCGGCATGAACGAGGCGTCAATCAACGAAGCTACCTGAGACTCATCAA
>CAZKNE010000340.1:0-3112 GCA_964554005.1 uncultured bacterium
CAACCGACAGAACTACATCCTAGATTCAATACGCGGGGTCGCCAGCCGAGATGTCGGCCCTGAGCCAGAGATACTCATGGCCGGCTATGGCAATTGCAAGATCGACCAGAATACGGGTGGCATGCTCTTTTTGAACGTCATAGTTAATGATCCAGATGGCCTCTCGAACATCGCCTCGGTTGGGGCGCACAGATCGCCTCTGGACCATGGCGATTTCTCGTTTGGCAACGTCGAACTCAGCCGGCTTACTGCTGATGGACAGAGAGCCTACTACGGGGCAAACTGCCATATTGCTGGCGGCGGGCGAGGCCATCATTTGGTAGAGGTCCAGGTGGCCGACAAGGACGGCAATCACAGCACATTCTTCCCGTTCCTTGTCGTGACCCAATAGAAGGCCCTAGGGCCGCTGGATAGGTTGTCATCTTTCAGCGGGGGCGCACGCCGAAACAAGCAGGCCAGCGCCGTCAGGTTGGCGCTCGGGGTTGCGCTTTCTTTGCTGGCGTTCTTCACTTATCTGAAGACCCTCTGCCCTAGTATCTATGTCGGCGACAGCGGGGAGCTCATCACGGCCGCAAGCTGCCTGGGCATACCTCATCCGCCGGGCTACCCGATCTTCGTTATCCTGATCAGGCTCACAAGCATCGTTTTCCCGTTTGCTTCACTCGCCGAAAGGTGTGCCCTCGCATCAGCGCTGTTCGGGGCGGCGAGCGTGTTTGTTCTCTTCAGAATCTGTCTTTGCGTATCCAAAAGCGATCGTCGTAGCAACCCGCCGCCACGCTTCGCTGTCCTGGGCTCGACGATAGCCGCCGTTGCCTTCACATTCTCCCTCACTTTCTGGTCGCAGACAACGATCGCGGAGGTCTATGCGCTTACTCTTCTAATAATTCTCTTGATACTCTATCTCGTTTTGCTGTGGCAGCGTGAACCAGAGGGCAAGAGGGACCACAGGTTGCTCCTTGCCGCTGCATTCATAGGCGGTCTGGGGCTGTCGAGCCACCACACAGTGGCCCTAATCCTCGCAGCGCTCGTCGTCTATGTAATATACAGATCGCCCCGACTGCTCCGAAACGGCGGAATACTCTTCGGCGCAACGGTGCTCGGCATCCTCGGGGCATCGGTTTACTTCTATCTCGCGTTCCGCGCCTCGACCAGCCCAGCGCTCAACTGGGGCACGCCCGACACATTTGCGAGCTTCATAAGCCACATCCTGCGCCGCGAGTATGGCAGCCCGTCCCACACTGAGCGAACGTTCGGTCTTGTCATCAAACAGCTGGGCTTCTACGTTTCCATGCTCGTCAGGCAGTTCACGCCGCTGGGGGCCATCCTCTCGGCAATCGGCCTCGCAGCTGCGGTCCGACGCCGAAACAAGGCGGTGCTCATGCTTCTCGTGTGCTTTTTACTCAGCAGCCTATTCTTCATCTTATATACCAACTACAGGCTCATACCCCGCGACAAGTCCCTCGTCGAGGTCTTCTTCATCCCATCCTTCGCCATCGCCGCCATCTTCCTCGCGCTCGGCGCCTCATCCGTGCTGCGGAAGGTTTGTAACCTGATAAAGTCGCGCAGCACGTTCGCTGTTGCGGCCATCGCCTTAGCGGTCTTGGTGTGTGCCCTACCGTTATTTGCCAACTACTTCTACAACGACAAGAGCCGCAACTTTCTCACTTATAACTACGGCGTCAACATCATTAAATCCTTGCCAAGCAACGACGCCATCGTTTTCGTTGACCGGGACATGGAGGTCTTCACGCTGCTCTTTCTGAAGGATGTCGAGCGCACCTGTCCAAACATCGAAATAATCGACCGCTCGGGCATCTTGAGGCGTGATTTTTACGTCAAGGACATGAGGCTGATGCCTGAAAAGCAGCGCAAATCAGCCCAACTTGCAGCAGAGCATAAGCTCTTCAAGAGAGAGACCAGGCCTATATGCTACGTGCCCGGCGTCGATCTCGGCGGCATCAAGGAGTTCAAGCTCAAACCGGTCGGCGTCGCAACGCTGCTCGTTCCGGCCAGCGATGTGGACGAGTTCTCCGAACGTGAGCGAGCCGTCCCCGATACTCTCGTCAGCAGGAGCCTCGAAGACCCCACCATTTTCAAGGACTATACGTCTCGGTGCGTGGCCATGGTTTGGCAGCTTCAGCTCGGCGATTCCTACTATTGGCAGGGCGATCGCGACAAGGGGAAGAGCTTATGGAGCGAGTCAAGCAGGACTGCGGGGGACATTATGATCCTGCACACGATGCTGGCGGAGAAGGCTGTTGGCTGCGGAGAGACACAACTTGCGATAGAAGAGTACAAAAAGATCGCAGACCTCAGACCCCAAGACCACCTCGTCCCCATGAACCTCGGCATCTTGCTCGAGCGCGAGGGGAAGCTTGACGAGGCGCTCGCCGCGTTTGACAGCGCGCGCCGGACCAACCCCACGTTCCTACCAGCCTTCAAAGCCTGCGTCAACATCGAGGTCAAGCTCAAAAAATTCAAGAAGGCTGTAGCCCTGGCCAAGCAGATCGCCAACCTCGCGCCTCGCGACCCGAACGCGTTTCGGAACCTGGGTATCGTGCACGAGCTTGCCGGCGAATACCAGGAGTCGCTCGCTGCGTATCGGCGTGCCGTGGCCGTGGAGCCTACGTTTGCTCTGGCCTACGTGGATATGGCGCTTCTTCAGGAGAAGATGGGGAATAAAGACGCGGCAAAGGATGCGATGCGGCGTGCGCTCGCGCTCGATCCTGACCTTCCGACCAAAGATGCGCGGTTGAGGCGAAGCAGCTTGGCCGCAGAGTTGCTGGCAGAGAACGAGACGTCAGGGACGGAAGACCTGGCGAGCCTCACGGCAGATCAGCTCCAGAGCAGGATGAGAGCCCTCGTCGCTACCAAGCGGTATTCGCTGGCGATCGAGGTGTGCAAGCGCCTTGTGCAGCTTAGGCCTAACAGCCCGCAACCGATGATTCAGATGGGGGTGCTACTCGACCAGACTGGCAGGTCGCAGCAGGCCCAGGCGGCGTTCAAGAAGGCGCTTTTGATCGATCCTAATTCTGCCGAGGCGCACAACGGGCTCGGCGTCGTCTATGCCAAGCGAAAGCAATACAAAGATGCGCGGCGCGAGTGGGAGGCG
>CAZKNE010000341.1:0-3110 GCA_964554005.1 uncultured bacterium
TACCGACTCTATCTCCCGCTCTTCCCAAAGGCCATCGAGTCGCTCGACCTCTCCGGCTACGACATCGTCCTCAGCATCAGCCACTGCGCCGCAAAGGGCGCCGTCCCTCCAACCGCGGCGGTCTCAATATGTATTTGCCTTACGCCGATGAGATACGCCTGGGACCAGTTCGACTCCTACTTCCCGCCTCGCACAGTCAGACGATTCTTAGTAACGCCGTTCATCAACAGGCTCCGCAAGTGGGACAGAGAGACATCAGATAGAGTTCAGCATTTTGTCGCAATCTCCGAGTTCGTGGCCGGACGAATAAAACGCTATTATGGCCGCGAATCAGTGGTCATCTACCCACCTGTCGATCTCTCGAGGTTCACAATCGCCCCCGACTCTCCCGAGGACTACTACCTCATTGTCTCCGCCTTCGCACCATACAAACGCCTCGACATCGCCATTGAAGCGTTCAAGGGCCTCGACCGAGAGCTCAAGATAATTGGCAAAGGCCAACACCAGCGACAGCTCGAGAAAATGGCGCCTCGTAACGTGGAGTTTCTGGGGGCGCTTCCAGACGAGGAGGTCGCCTGGCACCTGTCCCGATGCAGGGCACTGCTCTTCTCCGGCGTCGAGGATTTCGGCATCGTGCCTGTTGAGGCGCTCGCGTCAGGCCGACCGGTGATCGCTTTTGCCGTGGGCGGCGTTTTGGAAACGGTTGAGAACGGCAAGACCGGGGTCCTATTCCCCGAGCAGACGCCAGCCTCTCTCGTCGAGGCCATCCATCGCTGCGAAAACCTCACCTTTGAGCCTGAGAATCTACGTGAAGCGGCGCAGAAGTTCGATGCTGCCGTCTTCAAGCAGAGAATTGGAAAGCTCATCTCGGAAAGAATGGCCGCAGCAGACCGCGACCAACCGCTGTAGTTTGGTTCCAGGTGTGGTGCGGAGCTTCTCTCGGAGGCTGCCGTCCCCGCGTCGTGCTCCGTCCGGACATCAGAAAGGCGCCTGGGCAAATCAAGCGTCCGCTCCATGGGAGCTAGCCGTCCTGCGTTTAGACAGGCCACTAGAATCGGCCACGGTATTGTGTTTTGCTAGTGAGAAAGCGGACGAGATGAGAGCGATGAGCGGTTTGACTTGTTACATCGTAGTGGCCTATTCTCAGTTAAGCCATCGGTCGGTCAATGCGTGGTTGGTGTTTGAGGAGAGGGTTAGTGACTTCAGTGTCAAATGTGTTTGATCATGCCAACATATCTGACAGATTTGACTTGTCAGAGCGCATTGTGCTTTGCCACGCAGACTGCATGGAACTGCTGAGGCAAGTCCCGGATAATGCCATGAAACTCATAGTCACTTCCCCGCCATATAACATCGGCAAAGAGTATGAAAAAAGATTGAACCTCGAGGCCTATCTCAAGCAGCAGGGGGCGGTCATTGAGGAATGCGTCCGCACGTTGTCGCCCCAAGGCAGCCTATGCTGGCAGGTGGGCAATTACGTGGATAATGGATCAATTATCCCCCTTGACACTGTTCTATATCCTGTGTTCAGCAAGCTGGGCTTGAAGATGCGCAATCGCATTGTCTGGCATTTCGGGCACGGGCTTCACTGCAGCAAGCGATTTTCAGGTCGATACGAGACGATAGTGTGGTTTACGAAATCAGACGATTACACGTTCAATCTGGACCCTGTCCGTGTCCCACAGAAGTATCCGGGCAAGAAGCACTTCAAAGGCCCTCACGCTGGGCAGCTGTCCGGTAATCCAAAGGGCAAAAACCCCACCGACCTGTGGATCATCCCCAATGTCAAAAGCAACCACGTGGAGAAAACCGAGCATCCGTGCCAGTTCCCCGTTGAGTTGGTCGAGCGACTCGTTCTGTCGATGACCAATCCCGACGACTGGGTGCTTGATCCTTTTTTGGGGACTGGAACTACCATAATCGCCGCCATTCGACACGGTCGCAGGAGTGCTGGGGCTGAAATAATGCCCCGATATGTTCAAATCGCTCGCGAGAGAATTGAGCAGCAAATTAACGGCACTTTGCGGACACGGCCAATGGACAGGCCGGTTTACGATCCCCGCAAAGCCGGAAACCTTCAATCCATATCTCCCTGGCCCTCAAAGCAGGCCATGAGTCAGGCTTCTCTGTTCAAGTTAAGTCGATAGACCGGGTCGCAATCTGATGAAGATAGCGGAAGTGTATTCACATCTAAACGGTCGTGAATTCCTGCTTGTCCATAAGCCGAGCTTGTGGGGCGAGGTCCAGAGCGTTATCGCCGATGTTGACGCTGAGCAATGCAGAACGAAGGTGTCGAGAGAACAACGACTGGCAGGAAAGCTCTTGTATAGCCCGATCAACATCAATGTGAGCTTTAAGAGACTCCTCGAAGCTAAGGGCTGGCAAGAGAGTCGCGTAAGCTACTGGGTCACAAGAACGGAGAAGCTCATCCGAAAGACGCTGTCAATGTCTCCCGATGAGCAGAAGAAACAGATTGAGACCGCAGGCGAGACCCCCATATATAGCTACAACCAAACAGATTTCGTCAAGGACAGAGTCGCAATCGAAGTTCAGTTCGGCAAGTATTCTTTCGTCGCCTACGATATATTCGTGAAACACCTTGCGTTCTACGTTGGTGACAAGATAGACGTCGGTGTTGAAATCCTTCCAATGAAATCGATGCAAACCGAGATGAGCTCGGGTGTGGGGTATTATGAGGGGGAGCTTTACAACGTGGTCCGACAGGGTCGCGGTGTTCCCGCCGTTCCACTAGTTCTGGTAGGAGTCGAGCCCTAGCGAGCAGTGCGCCTCAGCTGGTGGCGGGCATAGGCTCGATGGCATCGATACGCTTCATGTCTCATTATGCTCGCCAGAAGTATGTCATGTGCGGACAACATTGTAATCAATGCACAAGGCAAGCTGAAAAGCCGAAGGCCCGCCCTACACTATATTGCCCACCCCTGGCGCAAAATCGCCGAGTAAGTCGAGATGAAGTTACATAGACACATCAAAAGCAACATACACGGGGCATACCGTGAACGGCTATAGGTGCTAACCTATGGGACAGAGCAAGACAGGAGACCGTCTCAGCCATGAAGGGGCTGGACAAAGCCCCAGTAATCTGGCCTATT
>CAZKNE010000342.1:0-3097 GCA_964554005.1 uncultured bacterium
CAGATTGACCGTGTGGCTGTCGATGTGGCTGTCGGTGTAGGATGGCCTTTCTAGGCTGTCCGGAAGGCTTCTCGGCAGGGCAGCAGAGAGAGCCTTATTGTATCCGGTTTGGCACAATCTATGCGGTTTCTTGACATGGTGATTTGCAGGAGGGAGGATCGCCTCGTTGTGGAGAGAATCAAGGAGCATGATACAATGGATAATGTGTTTGAGCGGTGTCGCGGCTTTCGTGCTCTTTTGTTTGGCTGTTTGATCACTGCCGTAATATCATCGGCCGCCTTTGGCCAGCAGGAGTATCCACATCGCCGGTTTCCGATACTTTTCTCCGAGAACAGAGGACCGTCGGTCTTCGGGATAGACGTTGCCCCGTGGTGGATGCCTGACCCCGTCAAGAACGACGTGCGTATCGCTTGGGATTATACGTATTGGGCGGGTCTGAAGTGGGTCAAGTTCTCGCATTGGGGCAATAAGGGCTGCTGGGACTGGGTGGAGCTGACGCTGGGGGACTATCACTTCCATGATGACGTCATCGGGGCAAACATTGACGACGCGATCGCTCACGGGATGCAGGTTGTCTTCAATTTGGCTTATGGCAACTCGCTCTACGGCAAGCACCCGGAGTGGGACGACAACATCTGCTTCGAGGACCCGTCCCACCAGGATTTCGGGCCATGCACGAGGCTCTATGTGCCCACCGACGACGCAACATTCAAGAGCTACTCGCACGCTTTTGCAAGATACTGCGAGGAGATGGTGCTTCACTACGGCGACAGGGTCAAGTATTGGGAGGTCTGGTGCGAGCCGGACTTCGGCAGCTGCGACCGCACAGATGTCAACTTCTGGTCGCCTCATCCGAACCCACCGCAATATGCGCAACTTCTGTTTGAGGCGGCCAATGCGATCAAATACGCCGACCAGGATGCGAAGGTCTGCTTTGCGGGCCTCGTTGGTATGGACAAGGCGTTCCTTGCTCAGTGTTTTGAGATATTGAACGCCCTGGGAGAGGAGATCGGGGAGGGGGACTGGGTCTGCAGGAACATAGACATCATCTCGATCGACCCGTTTCGACACGAGAAACATGGGGCACTGAGCGCACACAGCCGCCCTGAAAGCCCGACTCCGGTCGTCAACGGCCCCACGATGAAGAACGCTTGGTGTGAGCGCCATCTCTCTGAGTTTTCGACCTACGAGGAGCAGATGGCGGACTTGGAGAAGTTTCTAAAGCCTTTCTTCGAGTGCAGAGGCGGTGCTAGCGTATGGGTCATGCAGGACTGCTGGCTATACGATGTTTGGGGCCCGGAGATACAGGCCAAATACCTCGCTAGGAAATACATCATAAACTTCGCGCTCGGCGTCCCGACTTTCTGGTGGCAGCTCAAGGAAGGCTCCGAGCTTTACGCCCACGACTGGGGGATACTGAACTACCAAACTTGCGAGCCACGGCCAGCCTACTACACCTTACAGGCCATCTGCGCTGCCCTCGACAGCACCATGACTCCGCATCCGCTCTGGTTCAGGTTTTCAGACAGTGACCCTGGGCCTGTCCGCTTCTACTCATTCAGCTCGCCCACCGACGTCAGAATCGCAATCTACAAGGACGTCAAGGCCGACAAATCAACGCCGGAGACAGAACCGCCTAAGAGCTACGACCTTGAGATCGAGAACCCATACGGGGGCCTCCCTCTTGAGGTCTGGCCCGTTCAAATGCAGACCTATCCCAACTTCTCTGTGCCCGAGGACAAGCACCCGTGCGTCGAATCTTATGTTTCCTACGAATATACCGCCTCGCTAAGGACGATCATCCTGCACGACGTCATCGTCGCCGACTACCCCGTGATCATTAGCCTCGGCCGGGCGCCGCAAAACTGATCAGGGGCGTCGCCGGGCAGACCGAGCTGTTTGGCCCTGCTTTGCCCTGGCCTTCTCTCGACACATTCTACTCTTTGTGACGACTCCATCTCCAAATCCCAAGCCCGGATAGACCCGCCGAGACTCATCAGCCGGCGTGGGGATCGATACCATGAACGGTCAGGATCAGATGCTCCATTGTCTTGAGAATCTCACTTAGATACTCCTCGACCGCGTGCAGACTGCCCGGCAGTGCGTAAACAATGGTGCGCCCCATGACTCCGGCGATGGACCGGCTAAGAAGTGCCGTAGGGATCTGCGCGCCGTATTTGATGCGGATATAGTCCATGATGCCAGGTAGAAGCTTGTCGCACATCGGCGCGACCACATCAGGGGTGATGTCTCGTGGCCCAACGCCAGTCCCGCCCGTCGTGATGACCACATCTACCCCGTCTTCTCGCGCTGCCTGAAGGAATGCTCTCAGCTTTTCTGGGTCGTCAGGAAGCAGATAATTCACTACATCATGTCGCCAACGCTTGGGACGGAAAAACTCGTTGAGAATGGCAGTGATGCGAGGCCCGCTTCTGTCCTCGTAGTCCCCCCGGCTTGCCCTATCGCTCAAGGTAAGAACCCGAAATGAGAGGTTATGAGGATACAACCGAATCGCGTCGCCCGGAGCGATGCTACCGCCCGACTTGACCCGACAGAAGATACCCTCACGTGGCATAACGCACTTGCCAACCTGTTTGAAAACGCTGCACCCGTCCGGGTGGCAAGCTTTCCCGATCTGGGTCACCTCAAGACGGGTCTTGCATATCGTGAACTCGTCGAACAAAGACACTTCAGAGAGGTCTAATCCCCACGTTGTGATGTTCTCCGCGAAGTCCCCCGGCGCAAAATCGCGACCCACATCGTGCGCGAACGTGTCGATGGTCTCCTTGCTCAACAGGCTGACCTGCCGATGCCACTGGCCTGCGTGGGCGTCGGTCTCAATGCCCCGCTGGGTGAGCTCGATGCTTTTGACTGGTCTCTTACATGTCCCCCTCTGTCTTGAGATATTGACCGAAAGAACGGTTGGATTAGGGCTACGGTGCTGTTTCATTGCATAATTTCTCTTGTCCATTTCGAGCTGCGCATCAATCGGAGGGTGGTGTTCGTTATTTGCTCTCATTCCATATCTGTTTTGGTCTTTGACAGCAGAACTATCTCGCCGATGCGCATTTTCTTATCCACTGCTTTACACATGTCA
>CAZKNE010000343.1:0-3090 GCA_964554005.1 uncultured bacterium
GCGCAGCGGCTCCGCGTGCTTGTCGAAAACGGAAAGCGTTTCCAGCAGCTTCGCCTCCTCGCTAATGAGATAGACCAGGTCGCCCGGCTTTAGCCTGTCATTGCCTCGAGGGATTATCAGCTCCTCATCCCGAACCACGGCCGCGATAAGAGGGCTTGGTCTTCCAATCTTGGCGGAAATCTCAGAGAGACGAACGCCCGCCAGTCGCGCCTCATTGTCCAGCTGTATCCCGATGAACTTGACGCGGCCGTCGGCAAACTCGCCTACGTCAACGGCTCCGGGGACGCTCATTAGCCTATCGATAGTCTTTACAACCTCGATCTCCGGGTTGATTATGGTGTCGATATGAGGCGGTAGATCGCGGAACGTCCCGTGATAATTCTCGAAGTCGGCGTCACGTATGCGGGCCAGCTTCTTGACGGACGGCGAGATTGTGTCTGCGACGAGGCACGCCGCGAGGTTCGTGTCGTCTCTGTTGGTTACCGCAAGGAGTATCTCGGCCTTTTCTATGCCCGCCTCCGCAAGGACCACTGGGCTGCTTCCAGACCCGGTTATGACCTGAACGTCTATGCTGTCTGAGACGCGGCGGATGGCCTCGGGGTCGATGTCTATTACAACCACGTCCTTGTTCTCACGGGCCAGGCGAGATGCGATGTGAAAACCGACCTCACCCGCGCCAACGATCACGACTTTCAAATGACCTGCTCCCTCTCGGTTACCATCAACTCACGATGTGCGCTTACTATACACAATCTGATCCGTCAATTGTTGACGATGAGGAGTTTCCCCATTTGGGAAACGGGAGAAAGGGGCAAAATCGCTCACAGGCAAGAAACGCGCTTGTCCCGTGTCGGAGGTTCAAGACTGTCCAGAACTGATGAGGAACAGTCCGGGGTATGGCAGATTGCTGAGGGCGATGGCAGGGTGAAGACCTCTGTCATTCACTTCGTCTTTGCCCACTCTGCGATCATTTCCTCCAATGGGCCATTTGGCCTCCCGTGGCGGAGAAAGACCTTCCTCTCATCCCGGGGAAGCAAGTGCATGGCATACAGGAAGGCTCGGCGACACCAATCATCCATCGAAGAGTAATGTTCCTTCAACTCACGTAGCCAGTCAATGGCTTGATGTTTCGCAGCGCAGAGTATGATCTCACGGCGCAATACGGGAGATGATGACTCATACAGATTCAAGAGGCCCGGAAGGTGGTTCAACTGCTTCTGCGCCGAAAACAGCGAAAGTATGGAAAGCTGGTAGTATTCGTTCGAGGCAACGATTTCATTGTTGAGGAAGTCGAGGAGGTTGTACCCCACGGAGTCCCACTGAAGTTCCGCAGTTTGGCTTGTAGCCAGAAAGTAGCGGCAAACCTCGCTGATCGCAGGAAGCAGGTTGGCGAATTCCCGAAGCAGCACATCGATAGCGGCTGGGTGCCCTACTTGCGCTAACCTTCGTATGAACCATCTCAGGCGGATATAGTCGGGCTCACGTGCCCGTAGATACCGCGTGACGATCTTCTCCAACACAGCTGGGTCGAACTTCCTGACCTCGTCCTCGGACAGTTCGCTCAGCCAGACAGTCCTGTACGGGTCCCCATGGGAGTGTTTGCGGATGATCTCGACGAGTTCCATCTCCAGGTCGTTGATGGGCCGATCCTTGAGCATTGCACGGCAGTGCCGCCGGAATTGGTTGCGGTTTAGTATCTTAGTCTTATGACGCTGAAGGATCAATCTCTGCTGCTTATCTAGCGTATTCGCCAGATGGAGGATGAGTGAGCGAGCGCTTATAGCGGATTGGGCGAAAAGAACGATGTCATCGACGTACCTTGCGAAGGCTATCCCGCGAGATGCCAGTGAATTGTCAACAGCACAAAGAACTAGCTCCGCAAGCAGGTGTGATGCGTGGGGGCCAACAGGGATCCCTCTGGAGACGTTTGCGGTTAACGATCCACATAGAGCGTTGACCCATCTGGTTGCTTGATTGGGCAGGCCCGCCTTATTGAGCTCATTCACCAATGAATGGTGATATATCTGGTTATAGAAGTCGGCGATGTCAAGAAGAACAATGCTCACGAACTCATTAGATCGCGCGTAGCAGAAATCCCAGAACTGGTTCCACGAATCATCGGTAGCGTATATCTGCCCAGTGGGCACGGGCGCGAAGCGGTGGCTAAAAACAGTCTTCTCCGCCGGCGGCCTGCGCCTCGCTTCAATTAGTTGCCCGAACTCGTAGATCAGTGCGGTGAATACGACGCTATCGAGAGGATCAAGTTGAGTTGCCAGACGATACGAAATGTCGTCCTTGGGCACCAGAAAGCGTCGTGCCGGTCCTGGAATCATGGATGATAGATCGCACGCGGCGAGTCTTCGCACGGCGTCATGCCCAAGTTCCCGAAGCACCTGGAACTCCACAGGGCTTGTGAAGATATCACTGTCGCCTAGCCGCTCGAGCGACTTAAGCGCCCATGTATATGAAGATTCAGCGAGTTTCATCATATGTCTGATCCAATGTTGTGCCTCGGGCTCTTCGCGACCCGCGCTCGCCACTCGTTCCGGGCCCGCCATCAGGCGTCAGCAAACCGACATACACGTCAACGGACATTCCTTGACCGAGATTCTGGGCTGACAGGCTCACCTCGATTGTGTCATCCTCGCCGTAAATATCACTATCGGTATAAATGGTGACCATCGGCCCGGCAACGGCCACGCCATAGAGCAGCAGCACGACCATTGATATGAGCCCGGCCAGCCTAGTGTAGCGTCTGGTTTGCAAGCGCATCGTCTCCTCCTCCATTTCAGAAGTTGCACAAACAACGTCTAATCTTCCGAAGGCTTCAAGGATAACAGAGTTTAGAGAGCAAGTTCAAGTAGGAAAGAGTCTGGAGTTTTCGCATTTTTCGGTCTTGATTCGCCGGGTTGTGGACTATTCAGCTTGGTTTCCAGCGAGGGGAGAGTGGGATTGACGTCATGTCGGAGGGGCCGAGTTCCCTGAAAGGGGGCCACGTGGGTAGCCCCGTGTGAAACGCGGGGTACTCGTGCGGTAACACGACCCTCACCCCGAAGGCGTCGGACAATCTCTCGCAGATTGTCCGACGCC
>CAZKNE010000344.1:0-3076 GCA_964554005.1 uncultured bacterium
TATTTCATATGTTCCGGAATCTTTAGTTTGAAATCCTTTCTTGTTTGATATTCAGATTTACGCTTAGTTTATCTTCTTTTTCTTCCTGGGCCGCTTGTAGAACGGAGTCGGTATCACTTTCGCCCGAACTAAATGACCCCGTATCATCACGTCCAGCTCTTTACCGAGATCCGTCAACTCAAGCGGCACGTAACCGAGACCGATCGGTTTTTTCAGGAAAGGCGCCATTGTCCCGCTCGTTACATAGCCAACCTTCACCCCATCGCTGTGAATCTCATACCCGTCCCGTGGGATGCCAGGTTTGACCATCTCGAAACCAACCAGCCGTCGCTTTATACCAGCCTCAATCTGTTTCTGGAGCGACTCTCGCCCGATGAAGTCGCCCGCATCCATCTTGACGATCCAGCTGAGATTCGCCTCGAGAGGCGTCGTCGTGTCGTCGATATCGTTACCGTAGAGCATCATGCCGGCCTCAAGCCGGAGCGTATCGCGGGCACCCAGGCCGGTGGGCTTTATGCCGAACTCCTCGCCGGCTTTCATAATCTCGCGAAAAATATGCTCAGCACGCTCATTCGGAGCGTAAATCTCGAACCCTCGCTCCCCTGTGTAGCCAGTAGCGGCGATAATGAGGTTCTCAACCCCAGCAACGCTCCCGTGAGTGAACCAGTAATAACGAATCTGGCTCAAGTCAACCGGCGTTATCTTCTGTAGTATGCGCCTCGCCTTGGGTCCCTGAAGCGCAATCTGCGCCGTCTTCAGGCTTGCATTTGTAACATCTACGTTCCCGGACGTGTTCTCTTTGACCCAGGCGAAGTCCTTGTCGGAATTGCCTGCGTTGACGCAAAGCATGTAGTAATCATCGGCGATCTTGTGAACCAGAAGATCGTCAACGAATGTGCCGTTGGGGTAGAGCATCCCCGCGTACATGGCCTGGCCAATCGACATCTTGCTAACGTCGTTGCAGACGAGCCTCTGCACCGCCCTGAACGCATCTTCGCCCCTAAACTCAATCTCTCCCATGTGGCTGACGTCGAAAAGGCCAGCCGCGGTCCGAACAGTGTTGTGCTCGTCGATTATGCCGGAAAACTGCACCGGCATCTCCCATCCGGCGAACTCCACCATTCTGCCGCCGAGCTCCTTAGCAACAGCATTTAGAGCAGTCTTTTTTGTTTGTGTCATTTCATATCTCCTATAATGTAGAAACAGGCCAAGAACCTGACACAAGACATTTGAGCTGTCAAATGAAAGATGGTGCCGTGTGCTTGACCTTTAGTCGCCCGGATGCATCGGGTCAAAACGCTAGGAAGGGATGTCTAGTTTGGGAACAAGTAAAGGTGCTGGCGTTGCCTGGGAGCAATAGGACAGAGTAGCGCTCAGATGCGAGAATATGAGGCAATCTGACCGAGGGGTATTCTGATTCCATATCCATTTAGCATCATTTTAGCAGCATCACCCAACATCCAGTCATTCTCTCGTCAAAAACCACCACCGGTTGCATCTCACCACCACGTAACGACCCGTCCTTGCGAAACCGCTGCGAAGCTGGTCGCGGACTTGACATAAGCAGTGTGGCAGCCCTATATTATGGGTGAGATTGGATGTGATCTGTTCATGAAGGAGTTCCGCTATTGTATGCAGTAATTGAGACAGGTGGAAAACAGTACATTGTTCGAGAGAACGATGTTGTGAATGTCGAGAAGCTCGGAGTCGAGCCCAACGAAGAGGTTGCTTTTGACGCCGTGCTGATGGTCAGCGATGAGAAAGGCGAGGTCAAGATCGGCACCCCAACGCTCGAAGGCGCCAAGGTTCTGGGCGAGGCGCTCGGGGAGGCGAAGGGCAAGAAGGTCTTGATAGGCAAGATCAAGCGGCGCAAGAACTATCGGCGTAAGATTGGCCATCGTCAGACCTTCTCAAGTGTTAAGATAAGATCGATCGAGGCTTAGTTTTGGAGATTCCTTATGGCACATAAGAAGGGCGTAGGCAGTTCACGAAACGGTCGAGATAGCCACTCTCAACGGCTTGGCGTGAAGAAGTTCGCTGGCGAGAGGGTCCTGTCGGGCAACATCATCGTCAAGCAGCGCGGGACGCACATTCTTCCCGGGAGAAACGTCAAGCGGGCTAAAGACGACAGTCTCTTCGCGACGTCGGCCGGTATTGTGAGTTTCAAGACGGGCAAGGGCGACCGCAAGACCGTCAGTGTCGTAAGCGAGGTTTGAGCACGGACATCTGCACAAGTCGTGTCGTGAATGCCCCTGATTGGGGCCACTTACTTCCCCGCCCCATCATGAGACGCTGAAGGGGTCTATGTTTGTAGATTCCGCCACAATTCGGGTCAAGGCCGGAGACGGGGGGGCCGGTTGTGCCTCGTTTCGGCGAGAGAAGTTTGTGCCTCGCGGTGGCCCGGACGGCGGGGATGGCGGCAAGGGCGGCGACGTCGTCATAGTGGCGCGCGAAGGCCTCAAAACGCTATTTGACTGCAAGGAACGGCATTACTACAAGGCCAAGCGGGGCGGCCACGGAAGCGGAAACAACCGGCACGGTAGAAACGCCCCACGCCTCATAATCGCTGTTCCACCCGGCACGGTCGTGTCCGACGCACAGATGGGCGAGCAGCTCGCGGACCTGTCACGGCCAGAGGCCGAGTTCCTTGCTGCAAGGGGTGGCAAAGGCGGTAGAGGCAACACTGCCTTCAAATCATCGACAAACAGGGCGCCTCGGATGGCAGAGCCCGGTAAGCCCGGTGAATCAGGCATCCTGAAGATGACGCTCAAGATACTTGCGGATATCGCCCTCGTGGGGTTCCCAAACGCTGGCAAATCGAGCCTCATAGCAGCTGTGTCGGCGGCCCAGCCGAAGATCGCAGACTATCCGTTCACAACGACAGAGCCGAACCTGGCCACTATCAATAGCGGGAACGTCTTTTCGTTCACGATCGCGGACATCCCAGGCCTTATCGAGGGAGCACATTCTGGCCGCGGGCTTGGCATAAGATTCTTGCAGCACATTCAGCGGGCTAAGGTGCTCGTGCTCGTCGTGGACGTCTCAAAGAGCGCCTCGGATCCAGCAGTTAAGGCCT
>CAZKNE010000345.1:0-3076 GCA_964554005.1 uncultured bacterium
GAATCTAACCACTCGCCTGGCTTCTCCGGCCCCTTAGGGTCTAGGACGGCGTCGGAGAACCGGTGTTTGCACCGCTGTTTGTATGGATTGGTGAGAAAATCGTATGTTTCTAGAACATTAGACCACGTTTTCGCCCAGTAATCTGAGCTTTGTGCCTTCTGCCGCCAGTATTCAAGGTTGTAGTTGTAAGCAGCGTCCCAATCTTCACACCACTCGGGGGCGTTCCCCATCATGTCCCGGAGGCCCCACGCGTTCGCAGCGTAGCTCTTCACCGCTTTCAGTTTTGCCTCAGGGCCGCCAGCCGCCCCATCCAAGTTGCTCCTGTATTCTGTAGCGGGTGCCCTTGCGCTCTTGGACCCGGCTCGCGCCGCATACTCAAACTCCGCCTCTGTCGGTAACCGTCCTCCGGCCCACCCGCAATACAATGCGGCCCCAAACCATGTGACGATGGCGGGAAGCTCGGGCTCACCTTCAACCTCGAACACGCCATCCTGATATGTGATGCCCTTATCAGGCACATGAAGCAATGTGAAGCCGACTGCGTTCACGCTATGAGTGGGCATCGGTTCCTTTGAGCCATGGCTGATCACGCAAAGGGGCGAGACCGATACTTTCACCTCATTGAGAAACCTGACGCACTGGCGCCGAGTCACCTCGCAGCGTCCAATCCGAAACGGCGAGACCCGAACCAGATGAGACGGCCTCTCGCTGTAGTTGCCATCACCAACGCTGTCGCCCATCATGAATGTCCCGCCCGGCACCCGGACGGTATCAAGCGCGACCGGGATTCTGCGTGGAGAGAGACGAGGATGCGTTGTCGCAGCTGAGCCTGTTGATAGGGCTGTCCCCATGATTTCAATCACGACGGCAATAGAGATTGCCGTTACACAAACAGCAAACATCAGACTCTTAATCCGTGTTTTCCAGCATTTTGTCATAAGCCAATCCTCATTTAGGGACAGGGATGTAAAAAACCTGCCCCGATGACAGCTACGGGTTTTTCTGCCGTCCTTCAGCACGCGACCGGAACGAATACAGCACGAGCGCGGGAACTTGGGGCCTGCGAGGTCGGGCGACGAGGCGCCTCGCAGACCCGACTCAAATCGCCTTGTCGAGGTAACCTATCATAAGCAGCTCCTAAGACATTTCCCATATCGCCAGGTGGAGGCTTAACGGGTCATATCCGTTAATTACATTTACAATACCAATACATCATACTAACGTTCTCTGCCATGTCAAGCTTTTGTTGCGTGGAGGCTCTCCGTCCGTGTGCCGTGGGCACTATTCCTTCGTGCGGCTTCGTGCCCTTCGTGGATCATCTTTACTTCATCCTTCATCCCTTAGCCTTCATCCTTTCAGACATCCTTCCGCCTTCATTGCTATCGGACAGGCTGGAAAGCCCGTCCTACACCAAATCCGTTGGCAGTTGGCGGTTGGCAGTTGGCAGTCAATCCGCCTTCATACCTTCGTAAACTGCCAGTCGCAGGAGGCTATGCCATTTGGTCTCGGGCGATGCGTGTCTTGAGTCGCGATAGGGCCTGCCTAATCTCATCAGTCGATATGACCCCGAGCGTGATCAGGGCAAGGGAATAAAGGCCGAGTGCGGCCACAATAACGAGCGCAACCCAGTGCCCGAGAAATGCAAATGAACGGACGACAAGGAAGAGAACGAGGGCTAGCGAGGTGATCTTTGCGGTCTCGGAGAACGAGGCTAGCTTGCCGAAGATTCGCGTCGAGACGATGGCGGCGCCGGTTGCGCTTACGAGGAATCCAATGATTTCGGTAGCGGCTGCGCCTTTGATGCCGAACGTTGGGATAAGTGCATTACCCACGAGGATAGTCATGATGGTGGCTGCGGCGAGTATGCAGGTTATGGTTTTTATTTTGCCCAGGGCGACCAGAGCGGATGTGAGCAACGATTGCAGTGCGAGCAAGATGAGGCCGAGGACGAGGATTGGAAGCACAGTTGCGCCTCTGGCGTACTGTGGGCCGAAGGCGATGCGGATGGCGTAATCGGGGAGAGCGGCGAGGATGGCTGAGATGGGTAGGAGCCCGATCATAACGTATTTTAGGGATTTCAGGAGATGGTTGGCCGCTAGCGAGCGGTCTGGAGTGCTCGAGAGACCTGAGATGGCCGGCCAGAGCGCAATCACGGCGCCGCCGAAGATGAGTGCTGGCACCGATGCGAGCTGACTGGCGACGGAGTAGTAGGCGACGGTCTGGTTATCGAAGACGATTCGTTTCAGGTTCCAGAGGTTGACGTATCTCTGGACCATGGCGACGCCGGATGCGATGAAGATGCCACTGGTGGTAGCGAAGTAGCTGAGTAGCGTTATAGTGTTAGGTCCCTTGGCAGAGGGCATCTTACGGCGAAAGGCCAGCATCAAGATAATACAGGCGATTGCGAAGCCGAAGATGAGGCCATAGACCTTCATGCCGAGTATGACAAGCAGGACTGTCAGTCCAAGTTTGACCACTTGAAACAGAATCCCCAGGAGCATATCGGAGCGGAAGTCTTTGAGGCCGATGAGTGTGGCGTGGAGGAGCGCGTAGCCGGCGATGGGGAGGACGGCGATTGCGGTGAGTCGGAAGTACGGGGTGAGGGATGCGTCCCTCAGGACATGAGAGATTGCCCCACCGAAGACGAGAAGGATGGCGGTGCCAGCAATTCCAACGATGATATATGCCTTTCGCGAGACCGAGATGCAGGACGACACGGTGTCGGGATTGGCGGCGATGATCTTGGAGGTTCCTAGGACCAACGCCCCGAAGGCGCCAGTTCTTATCATCATAAGGAGAGGAATGACAGTGCAGCTTGCGATGCCATAGTCCGCGGAGGTAAGCAATCTCGCGAGGATGAAGTATAAAGCAGCGTTGACGACGATGGTGCAGACCTGAAGGAGCGTCATGCGAGCGGAGTTTTCGACGATCCGCTCACTCATCGATCAAGTTCGCTATACGCACCATTCTTCTTGCTCGAACTCTGGCCCGGGCACTGTTGTCTCTATCGAGGAACCTTCGGGGATACTCTCAATTATTTGATCGTTTTGGGATAACTTCACGACAAATGCGATGT
>CAZKNE010000346.1:0-3069 GCA_964554005.1 uncultured bacterium
TTGTGCATCCTGGCACGTACTACGAGAACATCCACTTTCTTGGCAAGAATATCGTGCTGCACTCGACGGACATCTGGGACCGCGACGTGGTTGAGGCCACGGTGATAGACGGTCAGCAGCTCGGCTCCGTGGTGACCTTCGCCGGCACCGAGGACGACACCTGCGAGCTCTCGGGTTTTACAATCACAAACGGCTTTGCAGAGGACGGTGGCGGGATTTATGGGGGGTATTTTCCCAGTGCCAGGGCGGTTCTTAGCCATTGCATCATCACACAGAACACCGCTGAAACGGGAGGGGGCGGGGTCTATAGTCTGGACGGCGAAATACGAAGCTGCATAATCAGCGAGAACAACGCGGGCTACTATGGCGGCGGAGCGGACCTCGGAAGCGGTCTAGTCGCTGGCTGTATCATCTCTGGCAACACTTCTGGATTTGGAGGAGGCGGGATTAGCTCCGGAGAGGCTACGATTACCAATTGCGTGATCAGCGATAACCGGGCGCAACGCCGTGGCGGCGGGATCGATAACGCCAAGAATTGCAGGATAGTGGGATGCGTGATCTCTCGGAACTCTGCGGGGGATGATTTTGCGGGATATGGAGGGGGAGTTGGGATTTTGTGTGAGGGGACGCTAGAGAACTGCCTCATAACGGAGAACTTCGCCACAGACCACGGCGGCGGCTTCGAAAGCCTTCGCAGCGCGACTCTGATCAACTGCACAATCTGGGGGAACTCGTCACCTCGAAGCGGGGCGGCTTTCTTCGATTCGCAGTCGTCGGTGATCAGGAACTGTATCATCTGGGGCAATTATGCCGATAACGGCGATGATCTTTACTCCGACCATGACGCCGGGGAATTCGGTGAGATGTTCGACGTGAGTTACTCGTGCGTCCAGGATTGGGAGGGAGGCGTTGAGAACATCTCTTGCGATCCTGGATTCGCTGATGCTCCCGGGGGGGACTTCCGTCTGCAGCCTGATTCGCCCTGCATCAACGCTGGCGACGATTCAGCGGTAACTGAAGAGCTGGAGCTGGACGGGCTGCCCCGTCTGATCAACCGGGCTGTTGACATGGGGCCCTATGAGTATCCCGATGGTTGCCACATAGAGGTGTCCAATGACCGTGAGCAGTATTTCGGGCATGAGACGGTTACGGTCGGCGTCAAGTTGACTAATTTCGGTTCGGCAAGGACTGTGGACCTCCATGCGGGCATCCTCAACTACAAGGGCGAGCTCATCTTCAGCCCGTCGGCTTCGGATGAGCCGTGGCTGTCTGGGGTGACTGTGGATGCGGATTCGCAGTGGGGACCGGAGCATTTCACCTATCAGTTCACGACGGACGAGTTGGGCGATGTCTTGACGGCGTATGCAATTGCGACGGAGCACGGTTCGCAGAGCGCCTTGAGCAACAGGGCCACTTCTGAGTTTGGATATCGTCGAGGCTTCCCGCGTGGGTTCGCGGTCAAGCCCGGAGGGGACTTCGCTACTATTCAGGAGGGGATTGATGCCGCCCAGGATGGCGATACGATCATCGTGGATCCCGGCACGTACTACGAGAACATCCATTTTAAGGGCAAGAACATCGTGCTGACCTCGACGGACATCTGGGACCGCGACGTAGTTGAGGCGACAGTGATAGACGGTCAGCAGCTCGGCTCCGTCGTCACGTTTGCCGGCACAGAGGACGAGACGTGCGAGCTATCGGGTTTCACGATTACGAACGGGTGGGCCATTCATGGAGGGGGAATCTGCGGCGCCCTGTGGGTGCCTCGGCTCAGCGGGAGGATGAGGCGGGGGCCTTTGACAGAGGCGTCCATTGCGAACTGCATCGTGAAGAATAACGTAGCACTCGAAGGTGGCGGGGGGCTCTTCTGCTGCGCGGGTAGAATCTCGGGTTGCAGGTTCATAGGCAACGCGAACGGCTCGGATGCGGATGAGTACGAGTTCCTTCTGGGCAGCGCCATCTTCATCAGCGGGAAATGTTACTCCGATACCGTTCGCTACTATGACGTCACCGTGCGGTTCGAGGATTGCGAGGTGATGGGAAACGAGCTGAATTATGCTCCCCACGTGGATAGTCCCAGCGGGGCAATCTACTTGCAGTATTGCTCAGCGGAACTCACCTCCTGCGACATCATAGGCAATTCGTCGGAAGACGGCCTTGGGGGCGAAGGTTGCTCCCTAGTCATCTCCGACTGCACCGTCAGCGAGAACTCACGCCGTGGGATTTATGTATTGAGCGAATCGTCAGAGGTTGAGAACTCGACCATCAGTTATAACGGCCGCGGAGGCATCCATTCGGGCGGGACAGTCACCAATTGTGTAGTGGAGGGTAATGGGGGGCCCGGCGTCGAAATATGGGGGAACGTTACGGACTGCCTTATTCAGAACAACTCCGGGCCCGGCATCGTCTCTGGGGTCGGTTATAGCACAATTGAGAACTGCGAGATCATAGGCAACAGATCGACCAACAACGAGGGCGGAGGTATCCGTTGGGGCGGTGAAGGCACAATCGAGAACTGCCGGATCCTGGACAATTCCGCGCCCGAAGGAGGCGGCTTAGGCTTTTCTGGAGTTCATCCTGGTGATGGCCTGGAGGTGCGGGACTGCGTGATCGCTGGGAACTCTGCACGCAGAGGGGGGGCGATCGCGACCGGGGGCGGCAATCTGGCTCTTCTAACTCTGTTGAACTGCACGATCGTGAACAACTCAGCCCTTACCGGCGGCTGGCCGTACAAGGCCTCGATCGACGCAGGGTTCTTTGGCCATGAGAGCCGGTTATCTCTCTACAACTGCATTCTATGGAACAGCGCCAATGAGGTCGAGGTAAGTCCTGCCATCGCTCCCAACGCGACGGTCATCTATACATGTGTTCGAGGTGGCTACGAGGGTGAGGGAAACATAGATGCTGACCCGCTCTTCGTTTCGGGGCCTTATGGCGACTATTACCTTTCACACGTTGATGCAGGGCAGGATGCGGACAGCCCGTGCATTGATATTGGCTCGATGAGCGCATTGGAGGCGGGTCTTGCGGACAAGACGACGCGTACAGATGGCGTCCCCGACTGTGGGA
>CAZKNE010000347.1:0-3048 GCA_964554005.1 uncultured bacterium
GTTATCAAGCGAGATGCCGCCCGAGGCCTCAACCACGGCGCGGCCATCAATTAGCTCGACCGCCGCGGCTATCATATCCGGTGGCATGTTGTCCAACATCACCACGTCCGCACCCGCCCCGAGCGCCTCCCGAACTCCGTCCAGAGTTTCAACTTCTACCTCGACCTTGAGCAGGTGATGCGCCCCGCGCCTCGCTAGTTGGATGGCCTGAGAGATGGAGCCAGCGGCGGCAATGTGGTTATCCTTGATGAGCACACCGTCTGCGAGCGACATCCTGTGATTGGCACCGCCGCCGTCAAGGACGGCCTGTTTCTGAAGCATTCTGATGCCGGGCAGCGTTTTTCTTGTATCAACGATCTTGGCGGACGTGCCCTTGATGACGTTGCAGAACTTTTGGGTGAGCGTCGCAACGCCACAGAGTTGCTGAAGCAGGTTTAGAGCGACCCTTTCGCCGGCCAGAATGCTCCTTGCAGGGCCTAGAATGTTGGCGATGACATCACCAGCCAAGACCTCGGTCCCGTCGTCAACGTTCAATTGGGCAGAGACTGCCGGGTCAATCATCTCAAAAACTCGCAAGGCCGCCGAGGACCCTGAAACAACTAGCCTCTGCCGCGCGGTTATCCTCGCCTTGACGCGAAGGGTGGGTGGCACGACGGCCTTGCTCGTAACGTCGTTGAGGCTCGCGTCCTCCTCGAGGGCGAGCGCGATTATCTTGTCAACTGGATTCATAAGTATGTTTGCTCCTCTGCAATTCGTCAAGCTGGGCTTCGACATGGCCTGCAACCTCCCCAACCGCATCGCTGTCAAAGCCCGACACGACTATCGTAACCGTCCACCGGCCGTCGTCGTGCAGCGTCGGATAGGAACCGACTGAAACGCCGGGACGGTCGGCCAGCGAATACAGGATGTGTGAGAACTCCGACTCGGGAAGATTCGCGGGAATCTCCCTTTCATAGACCTCACACTTCTGAAGCCACGGGACTATTTGCTCGAACATCTCCCGCACTAGCTGGGGCACGCCCGGGAATACAAAGACGTTCTCAAGCCTGAAACCGGGCGCCGCCAAGGTTAGGTTTGGTATGAGCTGTGAGCCTTCCGGAAGCCGCGCCATCTCAAGCCTGTATTTATTGATTGTTCCCTCGCACCGTTCTCTTATGGCCCGCTCGGCCTCCCGGTTGAGGACGAGATTTCGAGCAAATGCTGTGGCCATCGCCTGCCTGGTAACATCGTCAGGAGTAGGACCAATCCCGCCCGTAACAATCACGTAATCATATCTCGGCGCTAAGCTATGAACCGTGCGAACTATCTCCTCCTCAACGTCCGGAATCGTAACGATACGTTTGACGCAAATACCCATTCGATAAAGCCTCCCCGCAAGCCAGTGCGAGTTAGTGTCCGCAGTCCGACCGCAGAGTATCTCGTTCCCAATGATTATGATCGAGGCGCTCTTGCCCGTGGAGGTCATGTGCTGGGCTCCTCCGGTGTTTGAGCGTCAACTATCCACTCATGTTCGGGCCTGAAAACACCCATCTCTGGCCGGTCTGACCGAACCGCGAAGGTGAAGAGACGATTGAGATAGTCGTATGGGTGGTCGTTTCCTGAGTGAGCGGCGACATCGAGATAGTATGATGCAGAGAGGAGCGGGAGAGAATCAAGTCTCACGGCAATCTTGCCCTTCCCATCGACACTCTCAACCCTGACGCCATCGATCATGGTGTTTGTCCCATAACACCACACTCCGTCCGTCCTAAATATGCCGATGCCGAAGACCGGCCCTTCTATTCGCTGGTGCGCCTCGAATGCGATCTCGATGAAGACGGTCTCGCCGCAGCTAAAGACATACCGCTCTTGGCCATCCTGGTTCCGCATCACGACGGAGGTTATCTCAATCTCGCGCGTGCCCCACCTCTTCTCTGGCTGCACTGGCTTTGCTGGAGCAACCGCCTTGTAGGGGAGCTTCTCGCCTGGCGGCGCCGTTCGTCTCTCACTCTTGGTGGCGGCCATCGTCTCGAGGCTCACCTTGTGCTGCTCGGCATAGCGCTTCATCTCGCCGTGGGTTACTTCCTGCATATACTTGCCTATAACATGCTCAGTCTCCCCATACTCCATCACCGCCCCGTGGTGCAGCCATGCGGCCTCCTCGCAAAGACGCCTTATCGCGCCCAAATCGTGCGAAACCATTATGATTGTCTTGCCTCGACGCTTGTAGTCGTAGAGTTTTTCGTAGCACTTCTGTGCAAATACCGCATCGCCCACCGCAAGGACCTCGTCTATCAGCAGTATATCGGGGTCCACGTTGACTGCAATCGAGAACCCAAGCCGCATGAACATCCCGCTGGAATATGTTTTGACTGGATAGTCGATGAACTCCTCAAGCTCGGCGAACCGGACTATCTCGTCGAATTGCTCGCGTATTTGGCGTTTGGGCAGGCCCAGGATGGCGCCGTTAATATAGATGTTCTCCCGGCCGCTTATTTCAGGGTGGAAGCCCGCACCGACCTCAAGGAGCGTCGAGACTTTCCCAGAGACGGCGACCGAGCCGCTGGTGGGTTTTGTTATGCCCGCAATCACGCGGAGCAAAGTGCTCTTGCCCGAGGCGTTCAGGCCGATGATGCCGGCCGTTACGCCCGGCGCAACTGACAAGGAGACATCCTCGAGAGCGACAATGAACTTGGTCGCAGCGGGCATCTTGGGCCTTCGCCACAGGTCCCGCACCATCGCTCCCTTGAGAGTCTTAAGCTGCCTCAGCCGGGCAAATCGCCTGAAGAACTTGGACACGTGCGTCAGTTCAACGGCAGGTCGCATCACACCTCCTCGGCAAACGAATCGCGGAACTTGTCAAACACAAGATAGCCGAGATAGAGCACAACAAGCGCAGCGCCCAGCATCGCCATGAGCACCGTGAATCTAGGCGCCATTCTGCATAGGAATATCTTGTGATGAGCGACTATCAAGTAGGCTATGGGATTGTAATCGACGGCCAGGTGCTTGAGGAGCGGGGGAATCTTGTCTGAGCTCAGCTGCGTCACCGGGTAGATTATCGGCGAG
>CAZKNE010000348.1:0-3039 GCA_964554005.1 uncultured bacterium
CTTGAAGCGCTTGCTCTCCCTCAGATAGACCATCTTGCCCAGCGTGAGCCTCTCGAGCAGGGCAGCAACCTCCGCCTCCTTGCCCGCAATCGGCCGGTAGCCGATCAGGTGGACCTTCGTCTCGTCGTCCAGCTCCAGAAGCCACGGCCCCAGAATGAGCTTCACCTTGCGGAGCTCCTCTTCGGGCACGTTGCCAGCCCGAACCCGCGAGCCGTAGGTCTTCTTTCTGGGATCGACCTTCCGAGACATCTTGACGGCGTCCTTGAAGACGTATGGCAGGGACTTCCGTAAAGCCCCAAGGTCTGCAAGCGCACCCTCTTGATCCATGAACTCAAAGCCGACATCGCCTCCGAAGACGGTCATCTCCCGCGCGCCGGTCTTTTGCTCTATAAGCGGGCGGTAGTCAGCGTTGATCTCGTAGCCGATCGAGCTACGGTCCTGATTCTTGGCCGCAAGGACGGTTGTGCCGCTTCCCAAGAACGGGTCGAGCACCGTATCGCCGACGAACGAGAACATGCGGATGAGTCGCTTGGGGAGCTCCTCCGGGAACGGAGCGATGTGCTCGAGCGATTGCGGATTGCCGATTGCGGATTGCGGATTGAGCTTTGGACTCTGAACTTGAGACGCTGAATTGTCGCCGAAGGGAGACGGTGTCTTCGAAAGACCCGGGCGAGGCTTCTTCTTGGCGGAGGCGTTTTTCTTGATCCGCTCGCCGGGGAAGTTCCAGTGCCCGTAGAAATACTTGTTCCAGTCAGTTAGGCTGAGTTTTGAGGCTTTTTTCGCCTCGTCCGAGACCTCGGGCGGCTCGCCAAGTTTTTTGAATATCAGTATGAACTCGTAGTCCAGCTTGATGATCCCGTTCCGGGGGTAGGGATACGAGCCCATGATCGAGGCGCCGCCGGTGGTGTTGCAGGTCGTTACCTTTTGCCAGATGATCGCGCCCATGTAGTCTAGGCTCAGCGCCTCGCACATCCTGACGACCTCGGTGCGGATTGGGATGACCTTGTATCTGCCGTAGTATGCGGCACGGGCGAACTGGTCGCCGATGTTGATGCAGAGTCGGCAGCCCTTGTGGAGGACTCGCTCGCACTCCTTCCAGACGAGGTTGAGACTGTTGATATAGTCCTCGTAGGTGTCGTCGAAGCCGACTTGACCCTTGACGCCGTAGTCCTTCAGCTGCCAGTACGGCGGCGATGTGATGATAAGGTGGACCGACTCGTCGGCCACCTTCGTCATCGAGCGGCTATCGCCGAAGACTATCTTGTGCGTCGTTGGCATTGAGCTACAATCACGCCCCTTCAAACGTGGCCGTGACCTAGCCAGCTTCCAAGTGGGTTAGGCTGATTCGGCAGCCATCAATCGTGTCCACAGGGCGTGCACTGTGGAATTGAAAGTAGTATCCATCCCATGCCCTTTCTTCGGGGGACACATCCCCATTGAGTTGGTTCTGGGTGCGCGTTCCGTGGGCCCGGGCATCCTGCAGCGATTGGAAGATGCGCCATTCGGTTCGGATGAACTCGAAGTCTAAGCAACGGATCTTCCAGTTCAGTTCATATAGTTGTTTCATCATAATTCAACCCAACCGCAATAATGCCACGAACCACCGTTCCATTCTATCGCACGAAAAACCACCACGCTTCTCGCCTACTTCTTTTTCGGCTTGACCTCCGGGATCGCCCACAACGCATCCTCTAACTTAAAAGGATGGAGAGTCAAGAGCCTAGGGGCTTCCCCCTATCAAGCTTTTGGGCATTCTCGTTACTTGAGATCAAGGGCCTCATTGGCCTGCTGCCCGTGAAGAAATCGCGCGAGGTGTGCTCTATTCAGTTGGCTAAAATCCTCGTATTGCATTCTGCAGACATCAGACAGGCGCTCTACATCCTTGTTCACGATCTTGGAGCGATTCTCAAAGATTCCCACCGGCTCGTATTCCACCTGCCACTCACTTAGTTGGTGGAGAGCTATAGTTGCATCCTTGGTGCGACCCGAGGTAGATAACGCAAACAAAAATATAGGCTTGGGCCTACTATTGACGCGATAATCGACCTCGTAAATTCTCTTGTTATCTCGAGGGTCATGCCACTTGTGTTGATATGTCTTGGGTGCGAGTTCATCACGAATGAATCTCGCGAGATCGGCTTGAAATGTTGATTCTACCCGCTCGCGGGACAGATACGAAACATCGGCAATTCTCAGAATAACTTGGGCGAATTCAAATATGTGCCGCGGGACATGATCTTCGATGATAGGCAGGACAAGCTCTCCGCCTCGGTCATTAACGTCGAACAAAGATAGGGTGCTGTTGATTATCTCTCTGCGAGGACCCTGAAGGAGGTCTCGCTCTCTTACATCTAGCGTAAGATGAAAATACGTATGCCCTTCATCGCTCAGGACCCACCGTTCGCCATCTCTCTTTATGACGATGTTTATATGATCGCCATCATCGAATATGAATGGAGTGTGGATCCGAAAACACTCTTCGTTCTCTCTTACGATCCCAAATTCGGTTCCTAGATCTCTTTTAAGGGTATCAACGAGCAGTCCAACATCGATCATTATAACACCCTCGCGATGATCTCATGCTGAGAATTTGATGGGGCTTCAATTGCGCAGTCCTCGAATAGACATGCCCTGGCCTTCTCTAAATCAGAAAATCGATCCGTCGATTCTGCATAGCCGTCTTCTTTGAGGCCAGAGTATTGATATCGCCGCGTGGCCACATGAATGTGACAGCCCGTAATGGTTGTCTTCTCTCTGCAATTCGTGTGGGAGTGCGGGCCATTATATCTACGGAGTCTGAATAATCTCGTCTTGCCAGGTGGATATACACCAAGTATTGCCGAAAAATCATGCTGATTCCGGAGGTTTTGTCGCAATATAATGCGAAAACAGTTTCCACACCCCCCTTGAATATCTACCGAATTCTCTTGAGATAGCTGCCCGCACCGCAACGACAAGCACTGTTGCCAATCATCAGGCAGGAGCTTACGCTCGTTGAGCAATTCATCTATCTCCTGGTCGGAATATGTTACAGGCATG
>CAZKNE010000349.1:0-3037 GCA_964554005.1 uncultured bacterium
ATGAAGCTGGGGCCGGTGGCCGCGACTGCGACCTTTGGGACTTATGGTTCGGCTGGCATAGCTGATCTCAGGTCCGAGCTCGATAAGGTCAAGATGGAGCTTAAAGAGAAGTTGGGGGTGTACAGGCCGAAGCATCCCATCATCCTGGACCTGAAGGGAAAGATAAGATTGCTCGAGGCGCAGCTGAAGAGTCAGGAGATGGAGATCATCAAGACTCAGCAGAACAAGGTTCAGAGCCTGAAGAAGATTGATGAGTCCCTTTCTGGGACCCTTGCGACCTACAAAGAGGAAGTTCAAAAACTCAACGCTGTGGAGCTTCAATACTCGATCCTCGAACGTGAAGTAACCGGTTCAAAAGACCTTTACGACCTGCTGGCGGAGCGGCAGAAGAAGAGCGCACTGGAGAGCGCTGTCAATCGACGTAAGATAAGCATTGTGGAGCCAGCGATTGTTCCTACGGCGCCTGTCTCCCAGAAGTTGGGCCTCAAGTTGTTGGTTGCTGCGATAATTGGCCTGTTGGTGGGCACGGGTTTGGCGTTTCTGCTGGACTATCTTGAGATGACTTACAAGACACCTGAGGACATCGAGCGGCATTTGGGGCTTTGGGTAATGGGCGTGATTCCCAGATTTGAGTCGGGGACAGAGCGAGCTCTCAGTTTTGCCAACGTCAGGGCACAGATGGCTCGTAAGGTCAGGCGGAGATAGAGGCAATGAAAAAAGATAAGCCGCAGAAGTCATATATGGTCTGTGTAAAGGCGGTATCGTCGGACGCTGATGTTCGGGCGATCATCGAGAAGCTCTCCAAGTTCTGCAAAGGCGCCAGGATGGAAGAGATCGAACATGCAGTCAAAAGCCCTCCGTTTTCATTTCGCAGAATGAATTTCGAGTCTGCGCAGGCAGCGAAGGATGAACTTGAGAAGATTGGCTGTGCGCTTGATATCAGGGAGGGCACCGGCGTCTCTTCTGCCGAGGAACAGCTGCTGTTTGCGCAGACGAGTCGCAAGCACAGGATGCGGCTTGCCAAGGGCGTGGATGAGCAGCAGCTCGTTGAGGGCCTCGATGTGTTCACAAGCGAGGACCCTTCTGTTGAGGCATACAGGACTCTCAGGACTAATCTCCTTGTTCAGATGAAGCAGGACAGCATAAACAGTTTTCTTATCACTAGCCCCTCGGCAACGGAGGGGAAGTCCACTATCGTCGCGAATCTAGGCATCGCGCTGGCCAACGCTGGGAAGAGAACAATACTTGTGGACATGGACCTCAGGCACTCTGTGCTTCACGAGTTCCTGGGGATCGACAACTCCCTGGGCGTTACGAACGTAGTCCTTGACGGCCTGGACCCAGATTTGGCCATCAGCCACACAATTTTCGAGAGGTTACATTTTCTTCCTAGCGGGCCTACGGCGCCCAATCCGGCCGAGATATTGTCGTCTTCCTCGGTGCGAGATCTGTTGGCGACGTTGTCAGATGATTTCGATGTCGTGCTCGTGGACTCACCTCCTCTAATGGGGCTGACGGACGCGGTCGTGCTGGGCACGATTGTGAGCGGCGTTGTCCTTGTCATCAGGGCGGGGAGGACCTCAAGGCAACAGATGTCGCTAGCGGTGCAGATGCTTGAGAACGTTGGGTGTCGTGTTTTGGGAGCGGTTCTCAACGAGGTTGATATCCACAAGCCATACTATAAGGTCTATGCGTATTCACGTCCAAGGCGGGCGTGAGCAGTGCGAATCGTTCTCTAACAGTTTCGTTTGGCCGTAATGATGGAGAGTGCAAATGCGGCATAAGGCATTTAACATTCTGGTAGTTGACGACGAGCGGCCGGTATGCGACGTGATTGTCGATGCTTTGCCGAAAGCCAAGTACCACGTTGACGTAGCCTACAATGGGCAACAGGGCCTCGAGATGGCCCAGAGCAAGAAATACGATGTGGTTTTCATGGATCTGTACATGCCTGTCTTGGACGGGTGTGAGGCGATCAAGAAAATCAAGTCAGCGTCTCCCGAGGTGATCATAGTCATCATGACGGGTGTTAGAAACCGTGAGATGGTCGAAAAGGCATTGAGTTTCGGGGCAAACTCCGTGATGGTGAAGCCTTTTCGCATATCAGAGGTGCAGAACATTTTGAAGATGCTGGCGCCGCCGCGGGGATAACGGCGATTTACTTGGCACTACTATCAGAAGAGAGACCTTTGAAGCGGCGGATGTGGTCTGGGTTAGAAGGGTGGCTGAATGCGTGATCTGACATCCAGAGAGAAGAGACTCCTGCTGATGTTTGCTGATTCTCTGGCCATCGCAGGTTGCTATCTTCTGGCGTTCTATCTGAAGTTTGAGTTCCCGCTGCCGGACCTGGAGGCCAGGCTCTTCCAAAACACGATTATCATAGTGATTGGTATAAAACTCGCCGCCTACTACTTCTCGGGCTGTTACAGGGGCGTATGGCGATACGCCAGCATGGCTGACCTCCTCGTCATAATCCGAGCCACGTGCATAGCCACAGTCCTTATCATCATGGCCGCCATAATCATCTACGGCCGCACTGACTGTCCCACCCCAGTGTTCATCATTGATTGGTTGCTGACAATCTTTGCTGTTGGCGCGGTGCGGTTCCTTGCCAGAGGCTACCGGCTGATTGTCTCTGAGCAGCCGAAGGCGAGTCACAAGGTGTTAGTCATTGGAGATGGAGACCCCGCCGAGATGCTCATCAGGGAGATATTCAACAGTCCTTCGGTTGGGTTGCAGTTAGTAGGTCTGATCACGGAAGACCCTGACTTGGTCGGGAACCGGATTCACGGCGTGCCTGTGCTAGGCTCAATCGCAGATGTGGGCGACATAGCGGCCGAGAAGAAGGTGGATGAGGTCATAATCGCGATGCCGAAGGCCAGCGGGGCGCAGGTGAGGCGCATCATTAACGTCTGCAAGGCGGCGGACGTCAAGTTCAGGACGCTGCCGCCTTTGGGAGACATAATCAAGGGGATGGTCTCCGTGAACCAGATTCGAGATGTGCAGGTCGAGGACCTGTTGCGGAGGCCTCCGATTC
>CAZKNE010000350.1:0-1947 GCA_964554005.1 uncultured bacterium
AGAGTAAGTGATCGTGAAGATCGCCAAGTGCCGGCCCGAAAGCCGGAAGAGGTGGTCTTTTTTGTTTCTGTGTGCACGAGTGGCATGGCAGCGAGTGCCCGCGGAGCGTTGGGTGCTTTCGTTCCTTCCCGCCCGGCATTCTGGATAGGATAGCACGCGTTTCCTTACCCTCAACGGAGGTACTGCTGTGTGCGAAGCGACAGTGTATCTGCACGACGATAGCAGGATACAAGAGATTATGCACGACGTGATGTTGTTGCAGCCGGAGGGCAGCGCCTGGCTTCTAGTCAACCTGCTGGGCGAGCAGAAGCTGGTACAGGGAACCATCGAAACGGTGGACTTCCTGCACTACAAGGTGTATTTCAGAGCTGAATCACTCGCTGCAGAGGATTAGCCTGCCGTTCCGCAAGTCGCTCCGTCAGGCGAGTAGATTGCGATCTGCCCGCACGTTGTGACAGGAGCACGATAGGCGGCTGTACACCAACGACTGTCGCGCTTTTCCGACAAGACAAAGAGATAAAGGGCCATGAAGGCCGTTAGGCTGGCTTGATAGCCGGGCGGCCATGGCCCTTTTCTCTTTGCGGTAGTCATTTGCATTTCCAGGATTATTGAATCGCAACTACTCAGACCTGGCCTGTCGCTCCCGGTGAGCGACGTGGCTGCCAAAGGAGATCGGAGAATCACAAGGTTCGCAAATACAAGGGGAGAGATTGAGGATCTCATCGGCGTGGGAGATCTGGAGGGACTGCTCAGAAAAGCGGGCGAGTTGCACGGCCATTTTTGTCCCTACCTCGCCCTCGGCGTTCGAGCAGGCCACGCGGCGTTGAGGAGCCTAGGCGTCGAGCAGAACTTGGGAATGGAGCAGGTGGTCGCCATTGTTGAAACAAATAGCTGCTTCAGCGATGGGGTCCAGATGGTCACCGGCTGCACCTTTGGCAACAACGGTCTCATTTACCGGGACCTGGGCAAGACGGCCGTGACCGTGGCCAGAAGGAATGGCGCGGCGGTCCGCGTCGCACTCAAGACCGAGTATCAGGATAGTTTTGCTGACAGGTATCCTGAAGCCAATGCTCTGTTCCAGAAAATCGTCGTCAACCACGAGGAGGCCACTCAGGCCGAACAGGAGAAAATGATGCAGCTCTGGGCCGAGAGTTCATTTGGGCAACTAGAGTTACCGGAGGAGGAGGTTTTCAATGTAACACATGGCGAAATCGAGGTGCCGGCCTTTGCTCCCATCTTTGCCTCGGTGAAATGCTCTATCTGCGGCGAAAACATCATGGAGACAAAGGCCAGAATAAGGAATGGTGAAGCGATCTGCATCGCTTGTGCCTCCGCCGAGCATTACCAACTCGACGGGGCAGGGATAACCGTACAAACACTCACAGGAGGAAAATCGTGACAATCGCTCAGAAACTCTCAGTATTGATGCTTCTCATTTTGCTGTTGGCCGGCACGATGGCCGGATGCACATTCGTACCGGCAACGCTCACACCGGTGCCCACCGCTACTCCGGCACCCGTGACGCTCACTTATCCGGGCGAGGACTGGGGCTACCCTTCGCCCCTCGGCTTCTACCCCCGGGGACCCGGCTACCTGCGGATGTCTTTTCTCTTTGACACGCTGACCTGGAAGGACGAGAACGGCATCATCCCCTGGCTGGCTGATAGCTGGCAGGTATCGGCAGACGGAACGCGGTGGACCTTCAAGCTGCATCCGGGGGTCAAATGGCACGATGGGGCGCCACTGACGGCCGACGACGTGGCGTTCACCTTTGATTACCTCAAAGCTAACCAACAATCGTTCAAATGGTTTGTCGCCGCGTCCAAGGTCACCCGCACGGAGGTCGTAGACGATCTGACGATTGTGCTCGAAACAGAGAAACCGGTCGCGGGATTCCTGGTGGACGTCGCCGGATCGGTACCTATCATACCGCGGCACATCTGGGAA
>CAZKNE010000350.1:1957-3018 GCA_964554005.1 uncultured bacterium
GCTCGTAGCCCCACGCCTCGAACGTCGACAGCAGCGTGGCGGTCACCGCCCGTCGCCGACGGCACGCCGCGGGCAGCCGATCGGTGGCTCCCCGGGGCAGCGCGGTCATGGGCACCGGGCCGTTCACGTTGGTTGAGTACAACAAAGAGGAGGCCCGCTACGTCTATCAGGCGAATCCTGACTACTTCAAGGGCAAGCCAATGATTGACCGGCTCGTCTTTATCAAAGTCCAGGATGAGGCCATGGCCCTCAAGACGGGCACCGTAGACGCGGCTTCCTTCTGGGGCAAAGAGATCGACGTGGTTAAGGAATTCGAGAACGACCCGAACTTTCGGTACATAGACGGTCCCAGCTACTGGGTCTTGCAGATCATCTTCAACTCAGCCAAGTTCCCCCTGGACCAGGTGAAGTTTCGGCAGGCAATCGCCCACGCCGTAGACCGGGCCAAGATCGTGGAGCAGGTAACCCACGGCGGGGCCATTGTGGCCAACCTGGGCATTATGTCCCCCAATACCGAATGGTACGACCCCAACCTACCAGTCTACGAGTACGATCCTGAAAAAGCCCAGAACATGCTGGAGCAGATAGGCGCGGCAGGTGCCAACCTCACGCTCATCACAACTGGAGACTTTGCCAGAGAAGCAGAGCTCGTCAAGGCCGATCTGGAGCAGGTCGGGCTCGGTGTAGAGATCAAAACCGGCGATCGAGGCACTATTGACGGACTTTTGCGGGAGGGCAACTTCGACCTGGCGATCAACGGTCACGGCGGGATTGCCAACCCCACCATCCTTAACAATCCCACCTGGCCGGCGGCCATCTATCATAACGAGGCGTACGACGCCTTGTTTGCCGAGCAGGGCACGACCGTAGACGAGGCACAGCGCCGGAAGCTGGTCTGGCAACTGCAACAAATGCTCATTGAGGACCTGCCCGTCCTGACCATTTACCATCCCCGCATGTGGTGCGTGTACAATCCGGACAAACTGGACACCTGGTTCTACACGCCAGATGGCATCGCGACGGGCATCCCCATCGAGTTGAACAAACTGATCTTCTTGGAG
>CAZKNE010000351.1:0-3008 GCA_964554005.1 uncultured bacterium
GGTTTCAACGGGGATGACGCAGCGGGGTATGCCATACGTAGGGGCAGGCCTTGTGAGGCTGGGTCATAATTCGCTATGTGCGTGTTTCGTAGCGGCAGGCCTTGTGTCTGCCCGAATATATAGACAGCCTCCGTATTCTGGGGGAGAGTCTCGGCTACTTCGCCCGCCCAGTAACCCATCCGTGAGGGCCCAGAAGTGGCACAAAGACGCAGCCGCTGATGTCCTTTTTATGGAGTATCCCGTTCTTCTTCTCGAATAGCGTCAACGTCTGATACGAGAGGCTCCCGCCGACCGGAATCACCATCCGACCGCCCTCGGCAAGCTGCGCAACGAGCGGCTGTGGCGCCTCACGACAGGCGCACGTTACAATGATGCCGTCAAATGGGGCGTGCTCAGGCCACCCAGCATATCCATCCCCGATGCGCACGTGAACGTTCTCGTAGCCCAGCTCTTTCAACCTCGTCTCCGCGGACCTGCCGAGCGCCTCGATTATCTCGATCGTCCAGACCACCTTCGCGATCTTCGCAAGCACGGCCGCCTGATAGCCCGAGCCTGTGCCAACTTCCAGAACCCTCGAATCCTTGTGCGCCGCCACAAGCTGCGTCATCAACGCCACGATGTAGGGCTGCGAGATGGTCTGGCCTTCGCCGATCGGCAAAGGATAGTCGCTATAAGCTGAGCTGCGCTGCGCCTCGGGCACGAACAGATGTCGCTTCACCGTGCGCATCGCCCGCAGGACGTTGGCGTCTGTGATGCCTCGCGGGACGAGCTGCGTCTTGACCATTTTCTCGCGCAGTCGCACGTAATCTGCGGCATCCTTGTTCTGTTTAGCCCCCGCACATCCCGAAAAAAGACCGCTCATGAGCAAAAACCCCAACATGAACCATAAGGCTATGGCTATCAATCCCCGTCTCATAATACATCCTCCAGGTCAATGGGATAGGTGGAATATCCATCCAACTCTAACCACGACCGATAGCGAGCTCAAGGAGTCTTGCGGCAGAGCACATTTGACATGACTTTCGGTCTTCCGTAGTGTTACGTCGCATTTGACGACAGCATCGACACAAGCTGCCTTGTAACAACAATTCGAGGCTACGCATGGCGCAGAGAGTCTCAAAGCGATTCGTGATCTCGTTGATCACGTCTGGGAGTCTATTGGGTCTGCCGCTAATGATCATCGGGGCGTTCTCCTACGGCCGACGGCACGTCAAAGCTGCGGCGCTAGAGCTCATTGCTGGCATTATCCTGATCCTTGCCGCATATCTGGTCTGGATGTTCCTAATCCGTGTGATGCAAAAGGCGCTCCGAGAGAAAGACGCCTATCCCACACCGGAGGTAGTCGGCAACGTCCTCGGCTTCTTGTTTTGGACACCACATTGGGCTTATATCGCATTGAGGCAATTCCCTCAGGATTTCACCGACTTCGCCAAGAGGCATCGGTTGAACGTGTGCGAGCTCTCGCCTGAGCGATTCCAGCGATGGGCACTCGCTTCTCTTGCGACAGGCTCTTTGGCTCTTGTCGTGGCATTCCCGGGCAACATCAAGCTGGCAGCGACCATCTGCGACGCCATCAACGCCATCCCTCAAACCCAGCAAACCAAACCACCCAAAGAACGAGACCTGCACGACATTGGGGCACATTTCAGGGACTAAGAATAGCCCCCCTGGGCCCAATAGCCCCGTTCTGTTGACTACGTAGTGGATAAAGGTATTCTTACGGCTCAGTTCCCAAAACAAAATCGAAACGCTCGTTGAGCCACGATCACAATCAGAGGAGCCGACATGAAAATACTGGTTACCGGCGGGGCGGGGTTCATCGCGTCGCACCTTGTGGACAGGCTAATTGCAGAAGGGCATTCGGTCGCGATAGTCGATGATCTCTCGACAGGTTTCAGAGAGAACATCAATCCGAAGGCCACCTTCTACGAGATGGACATCCGTGACCACGCTCTCTCGGAGGTGTTCGAGAAGGAAAGACCCGACATAGTCGATCACCACGCCGCACAGATGGCCGTCATAAAGTCCGTCTCGGAGCCGCAGTTCGATGCGGACGTGAACATCGGCGGCTCGATCAACGTTATCCTCAACTGCGTCAAATACGGCGTCAAAAAACTCGTCTATATCTCGACTGGCGGGGCCGTCTATGGCGAGCCGCAGTATCTGCCGACGGATGAGGCGCACCCGATCAACCCCATCTCGCAGTATGGCATCTCGAAACACACGGTCGAGCATTACCTTTTTCTCTATAACCTGACGGATGGTCTGGAATACACCGTTCTTCGCTACCCGAACGTCTATGGCCCCAGGCAGTATCCCTACGGCGAGGCGGGCGTGACGGCGATTTTCTCGGCCAAGATGCTCAAGGGCGAGACAGTGACCATCTTCGGCGACGGCGAGCAGCTCCGCGACTATGTCTATGTGGACGACATTGTCGAGGCGAACGTTCTGGCGATGACGAATCCTGCCTCGGACAACCAGATTCTCAACATCGGCACTGGCAAGGGCTCCTCGGTCAACGAGATATTCCGCATAATCAGGGAGGCGACTGGCTTTGACGGTGGGCCAATCTCCGCGCCTGCCCGCAAGGGCGAGGTCTATAAGATATACATCTCCGCGGCCAAAGCGAAGAGAATCATGGGCTGGGCGCCGAAAGTCTCATTCCCGGAGGGCCTCAAGCGCCTCGTGGAGTATCAGCGCGGTCAGTTGGCGGTTGACGGTTGGCAGTTGGCGGTTGCAGGTCTCAAGTTCTGAGTTGCTCAATACGTAGTCCGCAATTTCCGCTCCCGTTGACCCATTGACTGTTTGATCCCTTTTCTCTGGAGAAATCGCTTGACAAAGCATTTCTCTCGACATATTCTTGTGCATAGAAACGAACAAAATGTGGGAAGGGAGTCGGAAATGAGGATAGGGCGTTAGGTTTCGCCTATCTCCTATCATCCTTTCTCTCCGCGGGTGCTCCACCCGCAAGCTCTCTCCCATAGCACGGTTTATGCTTTGCAGATTAT
>CAZKNE010000352.1:0-2239 GCA_964554005.1 uncultured bacterium
GAAAAGCCGGATATAAGAGCGTTATGTTAAAGACATTTCCCGAGAGGCGATGAGTCTCAGGCCGCACCTGCCACCTTGGCTGCGGACCACATTCAGGTTCACGCCCGAGGTTCGCCAGACAAAGAGAATGCTCCGCAACCTCGCTCTGCACACTGTTTGTGAGGAGGCGCGATGTCCAAACATTGCGGAATGTTTCTCGCATGGGACTGCGACGTTCATGATCATGGGCAACGTGTGCACACGCAACTGCGCGTTTTGCGGCTGTCAGAAAGGAAGTCCAGAGAGCCTTGACCCAATGGAGCCCATCAACGTGGCCCGCGCAGTGAGGCAGCTGGGTCTTGGGCACTGCGTCGTTACGTCCGTCACGAGAGATGACCTGCACGACATGGGAGCCTCGCATTTCGCACAGACGATTGAGGCGATAAAGGAGCCTGGTCCGGACACGACGGTCGAGGTTCTAACGCCAGACTTTAGTGGCAGTTCTAAAGCCATCGAGGAAGTCGTCGATGCGAGGCCGGATGTGTTCAACCACAACGTCGAGACAATTCCACGCCTCTATTCAAGGGTGCGGCCAGGGGGGGACTACGACATGTCGCTCGGCTTGCTCGCCATGGTGAAGCAGATGGACCCCAGCATTATTACGAAATCAGGGCTCATGGTTGGACTTTCCGAGACCATCAGAGAGGTCGAGGTAGTCTTTGCGGACCTCGCCTCGGCGGGCGTAGATGCTGTAACAGTCGGCCAGTACATGCAGCCCGCCCTTCGAAACGTTCAGGTGTCCAAGTACTACGAGCCGGATGCTTTCGACTATCTTGCTGAGCGAGGCAGGTCTTTGGGGATCAAACACGTGCTCGCAGGGCCGCTCGTGAGAAGTTCCTACAAAGCAGCGGAGCTCATGAAAGCGATTAGGAGCGAGTTCCCATGAATTGGAGGTTGGAATGATGAATCGAGCGACAATGTTGCTTGTTGTGGGCATGTTTGCGGCGCTGACGTCTCTCGATGTGGGGGCCACGAGCTATGTTTCCAGAGACTACTACAAGGTGGGCGACGATTGCACCTACCAGATACATGACCGAAGCATCGTTGGCGAGGTTGTCCTGGGCACGAGCGGCCTCATCGGCGGCGACAACTGCGACGGCGAGCCAGGCGGGCTGCCATACATCATCGAATCGGACATCGTAGTCGAGCCCACTGCCGTGCTGCGTATCGAGCCGGGCGTTACGGTCAAGTTCAAGGACGGACCCACGAACTTCACCGTCTATGGGACGCTGATCGCAGACGGCGTGCTCTTCACGAGCAACAGCATGCCACCATTTCCGCGCGACTGGTCTGGCATCAGGTTCTCAGGCCCCGGTGCCGGCCACAGTTCGCTTAGCAACTGCGTTTTCGAGTATGGAGGCGCAAGCCAGAACGACGTGCTTGCCCTTGTCCAGTGCCAGGACGGAGCGGACATCACCATCGAGAACTGCGAATTCAGGCACAGCGGACTTTATGGCATTTTGGCCGACGGCGCCTCGCCGAAGGTCATCGGCTGCACGTTCTCCGGATGCGAGAGGTTCCCGATCTATCAGCGCAGCCTCGACTCGTTCCCGGAGTATTCCGGCAACGTGTTCATCGACAACGCTTACCGAGGCGTCCTTGTCGCCTCAGGCACGATCGAGCGATCGGGGACCTGGCAGAACCCGGGCATCCCCTACGTTGTGAGCCTGTTCGGAGACGTCGGGTTGCTCGAGATAGCCCAGGACGCGACGCTCACGCTCGAGCCGGGCACAACGGTCAAGTTCATCAGCGCAGAAGGGCGCCTCGACGTTTATGGCGAGCTGCGTGCAGAGGGGAGGCCGCTTGAACCTGTAACATTCACATCCTTCACCAACGACTGGGCTGGCGGCGATTCAAACGGAGACGGCGACAGTTCGGCACCAGCGCCGGGCGACTTCGCCGGGCTCAGGTTCCTTTCCAGCTCTTCTACCTCTTTCCTGTCCTGCTGTGCGGTGTCGTTTGCTGGCCAGGGCAGAGCCCCAAGCGCCTCGGTTACTCTCTCGATCGGAGCCAACGTGCTCTTCAACACGTGTCTGATCGACCACTCGCTCGACATCGGCCTGAAGGCGTCATCCGCCAACCCCACGCTGCTCGGATGTTTCTTCATCGGCAACCAGATAGCGGTTCTATGCAAGAACGACGCAATGCCGCTGATCGACCACTGCTCCTTCTTTCAGAACAGCGAATATGCCGTCAAGAA
>CAZKNE010000352.1:2249-3008 GCA_964554005.1 uncultured bacterium
GTCCAGGCGCAAAACTGCTTCTGGGGCGATGAGACAGGGCCGTCCGACAGCTCCAACGACACATCGAGCGGCGGGCTTTACAACCCCAACGGCCGGGGAGACCGCGTCTCGGACGGCGTTGATTATTCGGGCTTCCTTCAGGACGCATTCTGGGGCCCTACGTTCTCCATAAGACCCAATAGAACAATGTGCTCACCGGGAGATAGTTTCCGCCTGCTCGGCGCATACGCCAACCTTGAAGGGGAGCGCTCACTTGACGTCTATGTTGCGGTCCTTATGCCAACGCAGGACGTTGTCTTCTACCCCACGTTTGGAACTTTTCCGAACGCGGTCTTTGTGACGCTGCCTCTCCTGTCATCGCTTCCTGAGTTCGAGCTCTTTGGCTTGCAGATACCGGGCAGCATCCCCCTGGGCGACTACTATGTATTCGCAGCCGGCTGCGAGCCGGGCACCTTCGAGTTCGTGTCCAACATCGCATATTCTCACTTTGGCATTTATTAGAGATGAGGGACTTGTCCACAGATTCCGCAGATTCCGCAGATTAGTAGGAGAATTGAGCGGATTCTATACGCGACCAGAGATGGTCTTGGACAGGCTACAATGGAAATGACTCAGCTGTTTTATTTTTCTCTCTGAAATCTGTGTAATCTGTGTAATCTGCGGACAGAAAAAATACCATCAATGAGCCTTGAAAAGCCTTCTGAGAAACCGATCGGCGAATCGGGCGAGTCGCTGGCGGCCAAGTTTCTGCGGCAAGAG
>CAZKNE010000353.1:0-986 GCA_964554005.1 uncultured bacterium
AGGCTCAATGTCCAGACCTCGCACAAGCCCAAGTTCTTCAGCGAATGTTTGACCTGCCGCATCAGCTGGACATCGGGATTCAGCCGCCCAGTGAACAGCCTCGCCTTCGGGAGTTCGGCCGGTATCCGGTCATATCCGTAGGCCCTAGCGATCTCCTCAATTAGGTCCTCCTCCCGGCTAACATCCGGCCGGAAGGAAGGTGGCTCAACCCACATCTGGTCTGCTTGCTCAACGTCAGCATCCTTCCCAATGCCAAATCCGAGCGCAAGAAGTATTTTCTCCATCGCGTGCGGCTCGATCTTCGTCCCAAGAACATGATTAACCCGCTCCGACCGAAAAGTCACACACCTCGGCCGATAAGGCACCGGATACGACTCAAGCGACCCTGCCAAAACGCTCCCACCGCACAGCTTCGCAATCTGCGACGCCGCGAACCGACTGACCTTCTCAAGCGCACAAATATCCGCCCCACGCTCGAAACGGTAAGAAGATTCCGTTGAGAGCCCGAGCCGCCTCGAGGTTCTCCTTATCAAAGGCGCATCGAAGTAGGCGCACTCCAGAAAGACGCTCGTGGTGGAATCGCTTATGGCGGTGCCAAGCCCACCCATCACACCCGCGATCGCCACCGGCCTTCTTGAATCGGCGATTACTAGCACATCAGGATAAAGCTCACGCTCCTCCTCATCCAGACTTACGATGCGCTCGCCTTTCCCCGCAAATCGAACCACGACGGTCTTGTCAGCGAGCTTGTCCAGGTCAAAACAGTGTGTCGGTTGCCCTGTCTCTAGCATGATGTAGTTGGATAGGTCAACAATTGCATTGATCGGACGTAGCCCTACCGCCAAAAGCCTACGCTTCAGCCAAACCGGCGACTCGCCAACTGTAACACCGGTTATCACCCGGCCTATATACAGAGGACAGGCCTCGGCCTCGCGAACCTCCAGAATCGCTGCATCCTCCACAGCGCGACCGGCCTCGGACAGTTC
>CAZKNE010000353.1:996-3004 GCA_964554005.1 uncultured bacterium
GACCTCTCGCGCTATCCCGAGCACGCTGAGGCAGTCCGGACGGTTCGGCGTGATCTCAAGGTCCAGAACCGTATCATCTAACTCGAACCCCTCATCACGAGAGAGGCTGACGAGCGACTCGGCCTCCGCCGACTCCCGTTCAGAGTGCACGCTCTCAACCTCTTGCCCAAGAAAGGTCAGCCCTCTAGAGAGCTCCTCCACACCAAGATCAAAATCCACAAACTCCCGGAGCCACGAAACCGTAACCTTCAACTCCCAACCATCCCCAGAGTGTTCACAGACTCACTTACCCCACATCCCTCGCAAAAACCTATGCCTGCGAGGCGCTATCAGTCGCACTCAACCATGCTAAACCCGCAATATGTTGTAGAATCAATAACATAATACACTATCCATTCCCATGTTTTCAACCAGAATGATGATAAGTCACGATCAGTCGCGCGAATCCCCGAACGACCAAATGACTCAGCAAACGCCTTAATCCTGCTAATTCCATATCGTAACAAACAAAGGATTTGTTTACGATGCCGCCTGTTTGCTCCAGCGACTTGGGCCGGGCAAAAAACCGGCAGACGGCGACACCCCGCCGCATCTCGCTCCCAGGATTCGCGCATCCGCTCATCGCCTCATTATATATCCTGATATATCCTGGCGGGCTGCGATTCCAAAAGAGCTAATCAGGAGCGCCGGTGAAAGCAAGTATAAATAGCCAACCAATGAGCCAAAGCACCACAATAGCCGCTGATAACGGGACCTGTCTAAACCCCCGGAACATGCGAGAGTAGGCGCTTGCCGTTATGAACAACACGCTCATGAGCACAACCAACAGTCCAGTCAGGACGTGCGCTTCGCTCACATACGCCAAAATGGGGCCCTTTGTAAAAAACAGGTCGGCCAGAAAAAAAGTGGCGATGTTGAATATGTTGCTCCCGAAAACGTTCCCGATCGCCATGTCAACAGAACCGATTTTGACCGCAGCGTAGCACACAGTAAGCTCCGGCAGTGATGTGGCGACCGCGAGAAAAATAGTGCCGACTATGCTTTGTCCCAGAACGACCCGTGCGCCGAACAGCTGGATGGGAACCTGAGCGAGTATGTGGCCCAGCATTACCATCCGCCACCCAGCGAACACGATTATCGCGCCGGCGACGCCGAACTTGAGACAGACGTTTGTGAGATTCTCATCTCTGTATGATTGCGACTCGGCGCTCGCCGCGCTCTTGTCACGCTCGTTGAGAAAAATGAGAAACATACATAATAAGTAAAGAAAGAGTATCAGGATGCTGCCGACGCCGACGGGCAGCTGCATGAGCTCGTTTAGTGGGGCTTTACTTGCTGCGAGCTTGTAAAACAAGATCACAAGAAGAGCCACCAGCATCATTAACCCATTGAGGCTGCCGGCGAGCAAGTGCCGATTGCCCTTGCCGGCCCACACTGCCCTGCGAGGCATCACGAGGCCCAGGATACCGAGTATTGCGAGGTTGAAGAGGTTGCTGCCGAACAGGTTGCCAGCGGCCATGTCCGGAGCCCCGATACCACCGGCCGTGCAGCTCGTGATCATCTCCGGCATCGATGTAATGGCCGCCAGCAGCACAAGACCGATCCAGGTTGAACCTATCTTGAGCTTCTCGCCGATGATGCTGCCGAAGCGGGATAGCCTCGTCCCCGCGAGCACGATTGCGACACCACAGACAGCGAATTGCGTCCAGAGAAAATTGCTGTTAACCCAGGCCTGCACTGCTCGCCTCAGTTGGACCAAATAAGCACTCGGTAAGCTTTGAGGTGAACAATAGGCAACCGCTGGAAACAAGTCAATTGCCGCGGGCCGCCAAGACGCGCGCTACTGTCCACGCCAATTCTGCCGGCTGCATAGGCAATCTGATTCTCGAGGATGCGTGTCGAACTTGACATTTGCGCCGGCCAGCCCATATTGTTAGGCTGGGTTGACGCTGTTATGGTCACATAACCGGTTTATTAAAGTGGATGTTGGGAAGTCGTCCAGGGGTAG
>CAZKNE010000354.1:0-2715 GCA_964554005.1 uncultured bacterium
TGCCGCCGTAAATCCTGGCCTTATCTCCCTCGCCAGCAGTCCATTCCGAGACGTTGCCGCTCATGTCAACCAGTCTATAACCGCTCATGCAGCCGGGAAAGGCGCCCGATACTACTACCTTGCTCCCGTTCATCATCCACTCTCCCTCGGTATTGCACCTCTCCGGCTGATAGGTGTTTCCGTAGGGATACAAAAGCCCGAGGGGGCCAGAGCACGCCGCTTGCCATTCAGCCGGTTTGCAGAGCCGCTTGCCCTCCTTAAAGCACATCGCCTCGGCCTCGATCCAGGTTATGCCGTGCGCAGGCATGCTGCCCAAGACGTTTGGATACTCGAGTATGTCGATGCAGAACGCGTCAAGCTGCTTCCCGTCCTGGAGCTTGAGCGTGCGAACCAGGACCATCCCCGCAGGGCACGTCAGAGATGCCCCACTCGCATTGGTGGTAGCAGAGTCGGCCGCAGCTGGACCCTCTTGGCCCTGCGCCGAGACGCGCTGGAAGCACCAAAGAACGACTATCCCGGCCAGCAGGACGAGCCACAATACTGATATGTATCGCTGTCTATGCATCTGTTTCATTCTCTCCAATTGTTGGGAGGACTCTACCTTCGCAGACTTAGACTTACAAGCTCGGGCCTTAGGATCAGGGTGCTCTCGCGGGTCGGGACGCAGTCTTCAGCCCCGCCAATCTTGACACGTCCGCCGTCTTGCATGTACATTGATGGCTGTTGGATTCGGGCGTGTTGAGAGATGAGGCGATGCAGGAAACAATAGAATCCCTGGTAGGGGGTTATTCGGGTCGGTATCTGCCGGAGTCGTTTGCCAGGGCGGCGATTGTTGAGGTAGGCCGAAGGACATACTTGAGGGGTTTTGTGGCGGCCAACGATGGGAACATCAGCGTTCGCATTGGGGACGATGTGATTTTGGCGACGCCTACTGGCCGCAGCAAGGGCTTCATTCGAGAGGACGAGCTGGTCAAGATGAGCCTTTCGGGTGAGAAGCTTGAGGGGCCGCTTGAGCCGTCATCGGAGATCAGAATGCATCTTGGTATCTATCGCACGAGGGCTGACGTCATGGCCGTTGACCATGCCCACCCGCCGATATGCACGGGCTTTGCGGTCGCGGGCATCGCGCTAGATAAGTGCGTTCTGGCCGAGGTCGTGATGACGCTCGGCGCTATCCCCATCGCCGCTTTCGCCGCTCCGTCAACGCAGGAACTGGCCGACGCGGTTGCGGAGAAGGTCAGGCTCTGCGATGCGGTCCTGCTCGCCAACCATGGCGCAGTAACGGTCGGCCCAGATGTCTTCGCTGCACACTACAGCATGGAGCGGATTGAGCATCTCGCGGCCATAACGCTCGTCGCACGCCAGCTTGGTGGAGAGAAACTCTTGACCCCTCGACAGGTGCAAGAGATCGGCGAGGCGCAGCGGGCTTCTGGTGCACGGCTTCCGGCGCTTGCCTGCAAGACGTGCGATGATGCATCATGTTCGCTCGGGACTATGTTTGAGGGAGAGCCTGACCGAGGCACGGTCATCCCAAGCGAGCGAGCCCTCGCAGGAGCTGCCTCGGACGATCGAGTGGCTGAGTTGGTTTCGGCTATAAAGGAAGAGTTTGCAAAGCTACAATAGTCAATAGCGGGAACGCATTTCGTAACAAGTAGAAGGGCACTCATTAGGGTCTCGTAAGAAGTAAAGGAGCACTCATTAAGATGTATGGCGAAGCGCTTGGAATGATAGAGACTAAGGGTCTGGTGGCGATGATCGAGGCGTCTGATGCTATGGTCAAGGCGGCGAACGTGAAGCTGGTTACTTATGAGAAGATAGGCGGCGGTTACGTTACGGCGCTTGTTAGGGGCGATGTTGCGGCCGTTAAGGCGGCGACCGACGCCGGGGCCGAGGCGGCAAAGCGGGTCGGCGAGCTGGTGGCGGTGCACGTAATCCCCAGGCCTCATACGAGCCTGGAGGACGTTCTGCCGATAGGGAGAACTGTTCCGAAGGAGAAGAAGTAGCAGCATTGCTGTTGGTGTTGGGCACCGGTTGGGTCTGTGGTGAGACTTCATCCGTTCGACGTTGGACGGTAGTTATTCCAATATCTGTGTCCCAATAGCCGTGACGGATGGCACATAGGACGCTTTGCGGGGACTTTTTTAACCAGCATAACCAACAGGACACACGGGATTTGGCTAACAGGAAATACAACCAAGTAGAGATAGAGAAGAAGTGGCGGGCCCGGTGGGAGCAGACCGGCCTCTATCACACCGATCTTCATTCTGACAAGCCCAAGTTCTACAACTTGACGATGTTCGTCTATCCTTCGGGCCTAAAGATCAGCGTGGGGCACGCCTACTGCTACACCGGCGCCGACACCTACGGTAGGTTCAAGCGGATGTGCGGCTTCAACGTGTTCCAGCCGATGGGCTACGACGCGTTTGGCCTGCCCGCCGAGAACTACGCCATCAAGCACAACGTGCATCCCGCTGTCTCGACGCGAGCCAACGTCGAGTTCATCAAGAGGCAGCTCCGCATGCTCGGGGCGATGTTCGACTGGACGAAGGAGGTCAACACCAGTAGTCCCGAGTATTACCGGTGGACGCAGTGGCTGTTTCTCCAGCTTTACAAGAACGGCCTGGCGTATCGTAGCGAGGCGCCGGTCAACTGGTGTAGTTCCTGCCTAACGGTTCTAGCCAACGAGCAGGTTGTGGGCGGCCAGTGCGAGCGGTG
>CAZKNE010000354.1:2725-2991 GCA_964554005.1 uncultured bacterium
GCACGAGGTTGATCGCCTCGTCGGCGCCCTCATGGTCGCCGGTCGTCAGGCGCAACATGCTCCAGTGGTTCTTCAAGATCACTGACTATGCCGAGCGGTTGATAGCAGGTCTGGATGAAGTGGATTGGCCCGAGACGACGAAGCTGATGCAGCGCAACTGGATTGGGAGGAGTGAGGGTGCGGACGTTGCTTTTGCAGTAGATGGCAAGGACGTGAGCGTCCCAGTATTTACGACGAGGCCCGACACGCTTTTCGGGGCGACGTAT
>CAZKNE010000355.1:0-2986 GCA_964554005.1 uncultured bacterium
GCTCCCACCAAGCCTCTCTATCAGTCGTTTCCTTATCTTCTCGCGAATAGAAGTTGATGACGCTGACTTATCCAGAACGAGCCTTACTGTGATATTGCGCTGATCTTCCTGAACCACCTGGAAGTGGCGCAGACCAGGAAGGTCGTGAAATGCGGGCCCTAATCTTCCGACGCGCTTCCCGTCCGGGGTGCTGATTACATCGTCAATCCGCCCTTGAAGTCCTGCCAACAGCGGGTAAGTCCTGCCACAGTCGCAGTCATGGGGAACAGTAATCACGAGATCAGACATCCGATACCTGATGATCGGCATAGAGTGATTAACGAAGCCCGTGCAGATTGGCAGTGCCTGATAGCCGCCATCTTGGAGCGGCCGCTTTTCGAGAAACTCAACCAGGCCATATTCGAGGTTAAGGTGGAGTCCCTTTCTGTCACATTGCGTGGCGAAGATGGCCATCTCATTACACCCATACTCGTCATAGATTGCGCACCCGAATTGCTCCTCGATGACCTGTCGCTGATGTTCAAGCAAGGTCTCAGCACTTGTGACTATCGCTTTTGGCTGAATGTCAGAGATGCTGTGGTCCCGCATGTACAGAGCCACAACATAGATTGCAGATGGATAGGACCGTATGTGGATCGGCTTGATCTTCGCCAATTGGCGGCAGTAATAAGGCAGGTTCTTTTCGCTCAGATGATATGAGGAGAAGTGCCAGTTGTCATTGAACACGTCATATCGCCAGAAGGGAGGTCTTGTCTGTCGCGCAGGAACGACGATGCGGCCCCCGAAAGTAGCCATCCGATGCCTTTCAGCGGGCAGTCCAGCCCAAGTTCTTGACCTAGCGAGAAACGCCGCATTCCGCCGGAGGTCATCCGCCGTTACGTATGTGCACGTTGGCGTGCCCGTCGTCCCGCTGGAGTAGGTTTTGTATAACCTGCCCTTGTGTTCCAGGGCTACAAGCTGCTTGCCTAACCTTCTCAGGTCCTGACTGGTCATCACCGGCAGCTCTGCCAGATCCTCTATCGACTCGACCTTATACGGGTCAATGCCCGCCTCGTCAAAACGTCTCTTCTGATATGGGACCTGCTCGTATGCCCACCTGACGATCTCTCGCAACTTGCTTCTTTGAAGCGACTTTATCTCATCCTTGCTGAACCACTGGCTGTCCATCAACTCATGGAAATACCGCTGAAACTCGCCGCCGTATCGCCTATGTTTGATCACCAGCCCGTATGCCGAGACCGCCACATTCTGCCCCCAGATAGGCAACCTATGATAGATGTTCAGGTCTGAGCCAGTCATTGGTAAGAACGTCTCTAATTTTCGTGGGTCCTAACCATTACCCCAGCGCGGAGTCCACGGTATCCTCGAACCAAGCAACTTGTCGCTCCATATTCTTATTTAACTCAAACATGTCAAGAAAACGCTTTCTCGCATTCCGCCCCATACTCTCGCGCAGGTTAGCGTCCGAGAGCAGCAGTTTGAGCTTCTCAGCCAATGCCTCAGGATCATCCGGCGGCACGAGAAAACCATCAACCCCGTCCCTTATTATTTCGGGAATACCCCCGACTCTTGAGGCAATGACTGGAGTGCCCACAGAAAGCGATTCAAGAACAACCCAGGGAGCGCAATCACCTCTGCTCGGCACGACGGTAGTAACTGATGAGGCCATTCTCGCGATGACCTCTCTGTGGGAAACGCTACCTACGAATTCGCATCTTCCCTCTATTCCAAGGCTGCGAGATAGTTCCGAGTAGGTTTCTTGTGAACCCCCGCCAACGAACTCAACGCGAGCGTCAGGCAGTGCATTCTTCAGAAGAGAGAGCGACCTGATCAGAATGTCTTGGCCCTTCCATGTGGCCAATTGGCCGGCGCAGACAACAGTGCCCGCTCTCCTGGCAGGCGCCTGCAAAGCATCTTCGCCCTCATAGGGGTCAGGCATAGCGTTGTATAGAAGATGACACTTGCTCTCGGGGACGCCATACATTTTCTGGATATCTCGCAAGCCAGCGTCGCAATTGCTGACGATGTGAGTAGCTAATTGATAAACACGTCGCTTTCTGAACCGGAGCAGCCGCAATTTCCACGAGGGGATTCGAACATCCAGGTCCACCGCGCTACTCAGAGTCTGATACCATGCCACGCGACAATGAACTCTCTTCAGACGGCCCACAACCTGCATCACGTTAGTTGCGCCGAAACTGGCGATGAGGCAGTCCGGGCCATAGCGCTTGATGAGTCTGCGAAGAAAGACTGCGTCCGCGAGCCTTACCGGTCTTCTGGATGGCCATGTGTAAATGGCCGGATTCCCCGTGTGATCCTCCACGTCCTTTCTCTGGTGATCGACTAGTATTACTACACGGTGTCCGCGCCTCACCAGTTCATCGGATACTGTCCTGAACTGCCGGAAGACAGCTCCGTCCCGCCAGCTGATAGAAATGAAAAAGCACCCTGCCTTCATCTATACTCTCCACTTGCTAAGCGACATGATCGGCCCAGCCTGCCGAGACAAAAAAGCAAATTGGCTTCACAATCATCTCCTCTTGGGTTACTTCGGTCTCAGTCACAAGTCCCCGAGAACCTGTGTTGGCGATCGTTTCGAGCGAATTTCACTGGTGAGCAAAAGCACAAGGGACTAAGTCCGGCGATTCCTTGACAGGGGTTGATCCCTGGGATGCATGGCAGCAGACCACACAATCTCAGGTGTTTTCGGCAGATTCTGGTGGCGTACAATCTGCTTGAGTGAATACATAACCAGTTGCCTGCCGAGCCTTCTGAGGTCTTTGCTCGTCATTATAGGAATTGGCTCGAGGTCCTCGATAGATTCGACCTTATAGGGATTGATGCCCGCCTCGTCAAATCGCCTCTTCTGATACGGTACCTGCTCGTAAGCCCACCTGACAATCTCTCGCAACTTTCTTCTTTGAAGCGCCTCAATCTCATCCTTGCTGAACCACTGGCTGTCCATCAACTCGTGGGAATACTGCTG
>CAZKNE010000356.1:0-2979 GCA_964554005.1 uncultured bacterium
GTCCTGATGTCCTGCTTGCGGACGTAGTCGAAGATGCCGCTCCTGTATGCGGAGTCAACGTCCTTGAACTCGGCCCAAGCGCTCAGCACGATTGCGCCGACGTCGGGAAAGCGCTCGTGGACTCGGGCGATGATGTCGGAGCCTCTGACAGGCATCCGCTGGTCGGCGATGATCAGCCAATAGCCGCCCTTTTCGAGCTCGTCATAGACCTTCTGCTCATCGCCGGTCGTCTGGATGTGGACGCCGTGAAACTCCATGCTCTCGTCCTTGAGCTCGTTCAGCTCATCGAGAACGATCTCCAGCAGGTCGAGCTCATCTTCCACGTAGAGTATTCTGGTTACGTCATTCTGCATTGCGCCCATCCGTCAAATAATCGCCCCACAAGTGCACTAACGAGGCCATTGTGTCACTCGATTGTCAAGTGGACGGCGGCATATCAGCGTTGAGGGTGACCAATCCCTGCGGCCGCGCTGGTATCTACACCAACAATCCGAGGCGCCTCATCTTGCGCCAGAGCGTCGTCTTGTGGATGCCGAGCTCGCGAGCCGTCGCTACGCGATTGCCACCGTTGCGCTCAAGCGCCTCAACGATCAGTCTTGCCTCGACATCGCGCAGGGTGCCGGAATAAGAAGGCGGCCCGGCGACAGTTTTGGGCTGGAGATAGACTGGCAAGTGCTGCGGTTCAATAATTCTGCCCCTGCACAGGACGAATGCGTGCTCGATAACGTTCTCCAGCTCCCGGATGTTGCCGGGGAAGTCGAACTTCATGAGGACAGCCAGGGCGTCCGGCGAGATGCCCGCTATGTTCTTGCCCTTCAGCCGGTTGAAACGCGTAATGAAGCGGTCGATGAGAGGCGGGATGTCCTTGCGCCGCTCCCGAAGCGGAGGGAGGCGCAGGTTCACGACGTTTATTCGGTAGTAGAGGTCCTGCCTGAACTCACCGCTTTCGACAAGTTGCCTCAGATCGCGATTGGTGGCTGCAATTATTCGGACATCTCCCTGAATGGTTTCTGACGAGCCAAGCGGCTCGTAGGTTCTCTCCTGCACAACACGCAGCAGCCGGACCTGCATGGAGGGAGAGATTTCGCCGATCTCGTCGAGGAATAGAGTGCCGCCCTCGGCCAGGGCGAAGCGGCCTTTGCGGTCTGAGGTGGCATCTGTGAACGCTCCTTTTTTGTGGCCGAAGAGCTCCGATTCTAAAAGCGTGTCCGGCAGCGCGCCGCTATTGACAACGACTAGCGGCTTCTCCCGGCGGCAGCTGAGATCATGAATCGCCCTACACAGAAGCTCCTTTCCGGTGCCGCTCTCGCCCTCTATGAGAACGGTGCTCTCGCTCTCAGCGACGGCCGGCAGGATGTTGAAAAGCTCCAACATCTCCTTGTTCTGGCTGATCATATCGGAGAAACTGTAGCGCTGCTCGACCTTTTTTTTCAGCTCCTCGACAAGGCTGAGGTCGCGGATCGTCTCAACGCCGCCGATTACATTGCCCTCGTCGTCCCTCAAAACAGATGTCGAGGCGCTTAGGGGAACGTTCTCGCCGCTTTCGTTGATCATGAAGAACGCCTTGCAGAGAACCGGCTCACCCGTCTTCATGGTCTGCCGAAGCGCGCAGTCCGACTCGCAGATTGTCGCCCGCAGAACCTCCCAACAAGGCCTGCCAACCGCGTCCTCGCGCAAGACGCCTGTTATTCGCTCCGCTGCGCGGTTGAACAACGTGATGCGGAACTCAAGATCGACTGTGAACACCCCATCGGTGATCGAGTCGAGGATGACTTCAATGTGCCTCTGATGTTCTGGCCTCATCAGCTTCCCTGTTGAGTTGCAATATGCAACACCCCAAACTGCCCTGCTCTATCGCATCGAACAATAGCAACAGCGAGCTGGTGAAGCAAGACGTGGCGCCGAAAAGCTGCAATATGCGACCCATATACGAATACGACGTCGTGGCCGCCCACTTACCCCCAGCTGCCTCTACTCACTCTTGCGGCGATGCACCGCGAAAGACCAATGCAATGAATGACAAGGCAGAGACGTGTAAGCAATGGGCGTGCACCGAAACGGAGCTGATTGGAACATCAGCCGCTACGGGTTTGCAGCACTAAACGCCGTGAGCAGGGGGAATGTCTCCGCAAGCCCGCTGGTGATGAACTCAACCGCCATGGCGGCAAGCATCAGACCCATTATTCGAGTGAATATGTTGATGCCGGTCCTGCCGAGTCGCTTGGCCAGCGGGACGCCCATCTTGAACAGGACATAGATTGCCATGCCCATCAGCAGGATGGTCCCGACCATGAGCGGCGTATATGCAAGCCCAGGCGACCGTTGTTCCTGAAGGATCACCGTGCTTATGGCACCGGGGCCGGCAAGCAAGGGAATGGCCAATGGAACGACAGCAATATCCTCTTTCTCAGCGCTCTCGGTCGCCTCGCGCGGCGTGTATTTCGACCTGGGCTGGCGAGCACGAATCATAGAAATGGCAATTAGAAGTATCAGGATGCCGCCACCTATCCTGAACGCTGGTATCCCTACCCCAAAAAAGGATAGAATCCGTTGACCGAGAAACGCGGAGACCATCAGGACTGCGCAGACCGCTACCGCTGTCCTTCTAGGTATTCGTCGAACCTCATCATCGTCGCGCCCTTCCGATAGCGACACAAAAATAGGCACCGCGCCAATGGGATTGAGAATCGCAAACAGCGCCGCGAAAAGTTTAACAAAATAGACCATCGGGCTCATTTTGGCTCAACCTCCCTATCGATCTCATCTGCTGTGGCAATCTGCACAGACATTTCTGCACTCTTAGCAACATGCGTAACGAAACATCGGATGAGTCAAAAGGTTCCGAGGACTGCTGAGTGCCACTAATCAGCATCTACGAAACAGGCTGGCCCTAACTGGAGCTGCTGTCCCCATTAAGCCGCTTCCTCCACCTGTGCGATATCCAGCTCCACTGCTCGGGGTCCTTCCGCACGACAGCCT
>CAZKNE010000357.1:0-2977 GCA_964554005.1 uncultured bacterium
ATTTGGACTCATGGGAAGGGTGCTTAACGGCAAGTGCGAGCCAATTGACGAGAAGGGCCCGATTGAAGGCGCCGAGGACATGTATCCGCTGAGGCGGCAGGGACTTGAGCCGCTCAAGCGTGGCCCGATCGTAGAACCGATCGCGACCGGCGTGAAGTCGATCGATGCCCTCGCCACGATCGGGAAGGGCCAGCGGATGGGGATATTCTCCGGAAGCGGCGTTGGTAAGAGCATCCTGCTGGGGATGATCGCTCGGAACACGAGCGCCGATGTCAATGTCGTTGCGCTCGTTGGTGAGCGTGGCCGCGAGGTTCGTGAGTTTTTGGAGCGGGACCTGGGCGAGGAGGGCCTCAAGCGGAGCGTTGTATTTGTCTCCACGTCCGACACCCCAGCGACTCTTAAGATACGAGCGGCGTTTGCGGCGACGAGCGTTGCGGAGTTTTTCCGAGATATCGGGCTTGATGTCATGCTGATGATGGACTCGGTAACGCGGCTTGCGATGGCGCAGCGCGAGATCGGTCTTTCGGCGGGTGAGCCGCCGTCAACACGCGGTTACCCACCTTCAGTTTTCGGGATGCTTCCCAAGCTCTTTGAGCGAGCAGGCAAGAAGGAGGACAAGGGAAGCATCACTGGCCTTTATACCGTCCTTGTGGAGGGCGACGACCTCGACGAGCCGGTCTCCGACCACTGCCGCTCGATCTTGGATGGGCACATCATTCTATCGAGAAGGCTCGCCAACAGAGGACACTATCCAGCCGTGGATGTCTTGAAATCTCGCAGCCGTGTCGCGAACTCTGTTGCGACCAAAGACCATCTGGCCGCGGCCAGCGCCTTCAGAACGGTGTTGGCAGTGCATCGCGACAATGAGGACTTGATCAACATCGGCGCCTACAAAAAAGGTAGTAATCTGCTCATTGACTACGCTGTGTCAAAAATGAGTGATTTCAACCAATTTCTCCGTCAGGAGCCTGACGAAAAGAGCGACTTCACGAGCACTGTGGACTCGCTGAGATTCCTGGTGGCTGAGGCGCCAGACGAGTATGAGGAGAGACATGAAGGCATTTAGGTTCAGGCTTGAGAGGGTATTGCAGCTGCGGCAGCAGATCGAGGAAGAGAAGCGCCGTGAGCTAAGCGTCATGCTATTCGACCTCAGGCAGCTCGAGGCAAAATTGCACTCGTTGCATAACGACCTCGACTCGTGCAAAAAAGAGATGTCCCGGGACCTGGAGCAGGAGGACCTCTCGATTGCCAGAATTGAGGTCTTCGCGTCTTATATCAAAAGGGTCGTGTCGGCAATAGACGCTCAAAAGGAGCTCATATCGGAGCTTCGCAAGAAAATCGAGGCGAAGAAGAGCGAGCTTTTAGAGACCATCAAGGAACGCAAAGCCATGGAGAGCGTCAAGTCCAAGAGGCTAGCGGAGTATCACAAAGAGTACGCTCGTGCGGAGATGAAGTTCCTGGACGAGGTGGCAGGCTCCACTCGTTCGATACCAATCTAGTAGGAGGGATATTGAGAAATGTCGATTAAAAGAATCAGGAAAGCGTTCGGGAATCTGCGTGGAAGTGGCTGCCGAGGTTTTTGGGTTCGCCTATCACTCGGTGTGCTGATTATCAGCTTGCTCATGCTCTTTCAGGGCACGAGCGTGTGTGGCGACACCAAACCCGGCGTGGACAAGATCAAGCAATGGCTTCAGAAGGGGAGGCCGAAGCCGACTGGTGTGACGTCCTCTGCCGACAAGCGAGCGGTGGAGTCGATGCTCGAGACGTTAAGGCTCCGGCAAGAGGAGTTGGATAATAAAGAACAGGAGCTCGCAGAGGCCCGCAAATCCCTTGACCAACTTAGGGCCCAACTCACGAAGCAGATGGCTTCGATCAAAGAGATCAAGCAATCCGCAGAGGACCTTCTCACCAAGCTAGAGGCCAAGAAGCAGGAGCGCATCGACAGCCTGGTCTCGCTATACGGGACGATGAATGCTCAGAACGCTGCCTCGGCTCTGCTTGAGGTCTTCAAGAAAGACCCCTCGCTTGTGGCCACACTATTTCAGGCAATGAACAAGAAGCGGGCGGCGATAATACTGGACGGAATCACTGCGACCTCGCCGGAGGTGACGGCAGAGATCACGATGCGGGTCGGTAAATACAGATAGGATTACATCGACCAAAATGACTATCATGCACCCCAATGTCATTCTCTTGCCTGCGGGCAATAAAGCAGCCACTACGGAGCGAGGCAAGGAAGACCGCTCGCGCCTCGGCAAGCAGCATCAGGCGTTAAGCGGCTCGTTCCTCTCAGCTCTTGCTGCGAGGCTGGCTGAGATCGAGACCCCACGAACCGCAAGACTGCGACTTAGCGTCCCGCGTGGGTCGGAGTTGCAGCGCTCGCAGAAGAGTCTGGCTGGGAAGGACATCCCCGATGCGCCGTTGGGTGATTCGACCAGCGTGGCATCGGCGCCGGCAATAGCTGAAAAATCAGGCCGTCCGGCTGAACGTCGCGCTCGCAGTCTGGCTAGCCACCTCAGGACGGCTCAGCGGCACTATAGCGCCGAGAGGGGCGTTATTGCCAAGCACAGTGCGCAGAGCAATCAAAACCTTTCGAGCTCATCCGAGAAGACTAAAGCTCAACCCAGAGCAGTCCAGAAATCATCAAATACAATCGTTAAACTGGACCGAGCGGAGGGGCGAGGCGCGATACAGAACACAATGAAGCAATCGCGCTTTGGCGCGATGCGCCTCGCAGCGTCCCCCTATGGCCGGTCTTTGCACTTAAACTCCAAAACCTTCCGAAAGGCATCCGTTGGCATCAGGCGGCTAGTTCCTACGAACAAGGGCCTCACACAACCTCACTTTAGGTCCTCTGAAAGCCGCCAAGATAGCTACCTCCCGGCTACAAGTAGTGCGGCCAGGCGCAGGCTACCCAGTAAGGCTTCTCGCTTCTGGGGCAGGAGTGAATCGCATCATCCCTCCTTCCGCGCTCTTG
>CAZKNE010000358.1:0-2971 GCA_964554005.1 uncultured bacterium
GCTCTCACGGGCCATGCCGAACCAATACATCTGCGGCAGCTCGTGTCTGTTGAAGAAAAGCCCGATTTTTTTGAGGAAGAGTAAAAATGTGCTTCCCCACTTGCCGTGAATGCTTTTGAGCGTGGCATGGAACCAGAAGTGAGATGCCTGGGACGGAGACAGATTCTTGCCGGTCACGTCTCTGGCGAAGTCTCTGCTGTCAGGATCAGAGCCCCTGCGGCACGGCACACCATTATATTGCCTTATCCTGTCATAAACACCGGAGGCCCCGGGCCTGTTTCCCACGTAGAAGTTGTATCCTGCATTCGAGCTGAGCAAGACCAAGTCGTGTTCAGCTAGATAGTTAGCCGTCATGGAGAATGACAGCGGCAGCGCAACGCCGATCAGGATTGGGAGCACCGTGTGAACAGCGGCTCTCCGCCGGCCCTCTTGCGGCCGCCACAGTATGAACACGATGATAGCCGGCACGTCCAAGATAACGTTTCCGCGTAACAGCGCGGTAACACCGAGCGCAAGCCCTGCTGCTGTGGCCCAGCCCACCGACCGCTTGTCCAGAGCAATAAGCAGCAGAACAAGAAAAAGAAGGTGGAAGAAAGACATCGAACTGCCTAGTAGGATGAGGCTCTCCATAAAGACGAACGGGCCAAACAGAAGGTATAGGATGCCCGCTACGATGCCAGCCTTTCTATCGAATAACCGTTTGGCGAGCAGGTAGGTTAGGCCGCACGCGAGAGCGCCCAGAAGCGCCTGCCAAAGCTTTGTTACATAGGGTTTTGGAACACCTGATATGTAGTATCCGGCTGCTAAGAGATACGGATAGAGCGGGCCTAGTCGAAACGCCTCCTTCGGGATGATGTGCCCGTGAAGTATCTCTGCGGCTCGGGCCTGATATAGTTTGCTATCGCTGACAACCAGCTGCCCCATGAACGAATCAACAGTTTCAACGAGGTAGCCGAACCTCGCTATGAGGGCAAGGATAACAAAGGTTAGGAATATGGCAGTATCTTTGGGCATTGTTTTCATTTGTTCGTCATATCCGTTTTGCTAGGAATAGTATAGGGCTGATGCGGATTGGGGATTGGGGATTGCGGATTGCGGATTGTAGGTCTCGCTTCGACCCTTGCCCGCCCTGAAGGGGCGCAACGGGAGGCTTGCAGGCAAAGGAGCGAGCGGAGGACACCTGCTTGAGGCTCCCTGTAACCCCGGGCCGAATACGGTGTTGCAATCAGCAGTGGGGGCACTATAGTTCACTGAGACCGGGGTCGTAGTTCAGTTTGGTTAGAACGCCGGCCTGTCACGCCGGAGGTCGCGGGTTCGATCCCCGTCGACCCCGCCATTCGTGGCAACAAGTGGCTAGGCAATTCCCTCCAGCTCATAAAGTTGGATGGGCTCGGACTTGCCCTTTAGTTGTATTGCTTTTTTTGGGAGAAGCCTGAACTCCTTATCGGAAACGCTCTCGTAAGTGGACGGGCCGACAAGTATCTGGTTTGGCAGAGCTGATGTCTCGATTCTCTTGGCCGTGTTAACCGGGTCTCCCAATACCGTGTAGTCCATTCTCTTCATACAGCCAACGTCGCCTACAAGCACATGCCCGGTATTTATTCCGATCTTGACACGGAATCGCATCTCCGGAGGCCTTCTGCTGTTGAGCCGCTCGAGGGCCTCCTGCATCTCCAGCGCTGTCAGGAGAGCCCGTTCTGGGTCATCAGAGTGAGCGAATGGCACCCCGAAAACTGCGAGTATCTCGTCAGCGATGTACTTGTCAAGCGTTCCCTCGTGCTTGAAGATCACATCCGTCATCTCGCCGAAGTACTCGTTTAGCATGTTGCGGACGACCTCGGGCCTGTACCTCTCGCAGAAGACGGTGAAGTCGGTGATGTCCGCGAAGAGAACAGTCACCTCAGCTTCGTGAACGTCGAGCGCGTCCTCGGGCCTCTGGAGTATTCTGTCGATGACGGCTGGAGAGTGGTATCTCTCCATTTTGCGGCGGAAGGCGTCCTGTTGCCCGATCCTGTCGTTGAGTTGGGCCTGGTTGATAGCTATCGCGGCGTGGTTGCCAAGTGCAGTGATGATGTCGAGGTCGTCCTGTGTGAAGTGGTCCGAGTCCGCTGATGTGTCCAGATATATAAGCCCAAGCACGATGTCGAGGTGCGTGAGCGGAACACACATAGCGGACCTTATCCCGAGCAGTTTGACGCTCTCCTGTTTCATAAGGCCAGGATCGAGTAGGGCGTCGTTGATCAGAACGGACTTTTTCTCCTTTAGCGCCATGCCGGCGATGCTCTTGCTCAGCACGATCTTCTCGCTAACCTTGACGCCGTTAGTATATCTGACCTTCTCCACCGTCCATTCGCCCGTCACACCATCCACAAGTATCATGACCCCGCGCTCGGCTTTCACCTTCTCGAACACCAAGTCCATCACCTTATCGAGCAGGTCATTCAACGACGTTGCGGATATCAGCGCCCTGCTGGCCTTATATAGTATGGAGAGCATGTGCGTTTTCTTAGTTATCTGCGATATCCGGGCCGACTCCTCGACGATCTTCTCTGCGGCATCGATCGGCGTGTCTCCCACGATCGGGGCCATGACGTCCTCTACGGGCCGCAGAATCGTCGTGCCCACGTCCAGCGAAGACGCGTAGTCGGCTAGCTCAACGACGGTAGTGGCCTTTTTGATGGCATGTGTTTGCTGGTCGGGCTCAGCTGCTTGCTGACCCTCCCAACCACGGGACTCGGCCGAGGCGCCGCTAGAGACAACGAGCATCAGCTTGTAGTTGCCGATTGAGACCAGGTCGCCCGATTCAAGGGTGGAAGTCTCGACTCGCAGACCGTTCACATAGGTGCCGTTCTTGCTGTCGAGGTCCACGAGTTCGCAACGTCCGCTGGGATCGAGCTTTAGTCTTGCGTGGTGCCGGGAGACATTTGAACCAGAAAGGCAAATAGCCACATCCACGGAGTTGCCCGCAACA
>CAZKNE010000359.1:0-2065 GCA_964554005.1 uncultured bacterium
CTATCTTGGGAGAAATCGTAATCCCACGGGCACCGCAAAACCGATATGCCTCTCTGCGTGAAGGCCCGGATTATGTTGTTCTTAACGCCGCAATCGACAAGAAATATCCGTTGCTTGCCTCTTTTGTATTCGATCGGCTCATCCACGCTCACCTCTTTCACGAGGTTCCGCTTGTGCGGGTCATCGAACTCGAGCTCGTCTTTCTCATAGACGATCTTGCCCGGCAGTGTGCCGTGTTCCCTGAGTCGCTTCGTCAATTCCCGCGTGTCTATGCCGTATATCCCGGGAACGCCGTGCTCGACCATCCACTCGGACAGCGATTTTGAGGCGCTCCAGTGCGAGTAGTCGTGCGAATACCCCGCGACCACAAGGCCGAGAACCTGTATTCGCTCCGACTCGAAATACCTCGACAGACCTTCCTCGAGCTCGTCCTCGGGCACGCCGTAGTTGCCGATCAGAGGATAAGTCAGAACCAGAATCTGGCCCCGATACGACGGATCGGTGAGGCTCTCCGGGTAGCCAACCATCCCCGTGTTGAACACCACCTCCCCGCTCACTGACTTTTCGGCGCCAAACCGATACCCATTGAAGACGGCGCCGTCCCGCAAGATAAGTCTTGCTACCTGTTTCTCACGTCTCATGCCGTAGATGCCCTACTTATCCCCGTGATGCTGAAACCATCGCTGTTGTCAGCCAGCTGTCCCGAACGTGGCTGAATCTCTTATTGCGTTGCCGGGCTATGCCAATAATCAAGAGAGCACTACGAAAGAGTCAATCGCAATTCTTCAGGCCGCGGCGATAACCAGCGCCCCCAGCTTTGGACTACACAACATATATCGCGTTCGAGAATATCCACGGCTTGCCCTTAATACGCGCCTCGACACGCAGGACGCCGCCGACCCGAACGTTTCTACATAACGACTCACCATGGGTCACCGACACAGGCATCCCATCTCGAATAACGCGAATCTCTCCATCACGGGGCAGGATGACGCAAAGCTCAGTATCATCCGCCAGCTCGCACTTGTCCCCCATCTGATATGTCGCGCCGCCTGATCTTATGTAGAACCTAAAACCGCTGGAGTCCGCCGTCCGGTCGTTGGCGAAGAAACAACTGCCGTAGCGAAGCGCCTCGATCACGCTCCGCTCGTCGGTCAGGCTTGCGCCCGTGAATGGCTCCGGGCTCAGGATGTGTGTCCTGACAGTCCCCATAAGGTATTTGTATGAGCATACGGAAAACATCCCAAGGATGCGTGGCTTGGCATGGGCATCAAGCGTCCCTATCCCAACCACCTTCCGCGTTGCGTTAATCTCGTCCCACAGTTTCAGCGTCTCAGTGTTCGGGCCAGTAATGAACCGTTCGGGAGCGATCACGTGCGCGAAGATGTTGAATGAATTGACCGATTCGACCCAGTCATACATGTATTGCCACACCTCTATCCCGTCAAAGCGCTTCACCTGAAGGTCCCGCCACGGATAGACGGTGATCTTCAGCCCAAGTAGCCTGTCCAGCCAGGCCGACCCCCGCGACGGCCTGCGAAAAGCAAACGGGTGAGCAATGAACCCGAGGCCGCCCTGCCGCGCGACCGCGTCGATATTGGCCTGCGCACTATCCTGATTCGGAGCGATCTCATCCTTGAGCCCGATCGCCGTATAATGATTGTAATATGGGGAGACCTCCTCGCCGATGAGCACCAGCACACCGTCATGCCAGCCCGAGCTCCCCTCCTTCCGGACACTCATGTTGTTGTGGTCGGAGATCACGATGAACTCCGCTCCGGCACGCCTCGCCGCCTTGACAATCTGACTGAACGAGCCGCTCCCATCCGAATAGCGGGAGTGGATATGCACTGCACCTACGTATTCAAACACTGAAAACTGCTCTCGTCTGGTCTGGATTTGGTCGCGAATGATCAGATTGAGTGCAGGTGTAGGACGGCCTTTCCAGGCAGGTGTAGGACAGCCTTTCCAGGCAGGTGTAGGACAGCCTTTCCAGGCAGGTGTAGGACGGCCTTTCCAGGCAGGTGTAGGACGGCCTTTCCAGGCAGGTGTAGGACGGCCTTTC
>CAZKNE010000359.1:2165-2965 GCA_964554005.1 uncultured bacterium
CAGGCTGTTCCGAAGCCCTATGGTCAATGCGACGTCAATCACCATCAATCTGGTTATCGAGGTGGTCATTGCCTTTCGCTGCGGCCGAAGCTGGCTCTCACAAGGCCGGGCGGCAAAGGCGCTCGGCCGCAGGTCTGAAACGAAGGGAGCGTCCTGCTCACGCAAGTCGCCCCCTCCTCTGATTGCGCTATCTTATCTTCTCAGAAATGGCCTTACCCTGGGTGAACAGCAGATAGTAATCCTGCCCGCCGGCCTTCGAGTCAGTCCCAGACATGTTGAATCCGCCAAACGGGTGGCCGCCAACCAGAGCGCCTGTGCACTTGCGGTTGAAGTAGAGATTGCCCACGTGAAACTCCCGTCGGGCGCGCTCGAGATTGGCACGAGAAGACGAATAGACCGCTCCCGTCAAGCCATACACAGTGTTGTTGGCTATCTTCAGCGCCTCGGCAAAGTCCTTTGCCTTCAAGACTGCCAGCACCGGCCCGAATATCTCCTCCTGCGAGATCGTGTCATCTGGCTTCACGCCATCGAAAATTGTCGGCTTGATGAAGTAACCGTTGCCAGGTGCCTTCTCGCCTCCGCAGAGAAGCTTTGCCCCGTCCTGCTTCGCCGCCTCGATGTAGCGAAGGGTCGTGTCCTCTGCGGTCTGGTTGATGACCGGGCCCATATAGTTGCTGGGATCAACGGGGTCCCCGACCTTGACCGCCTCGACCTTCGGGACCAGTTTTTCGATGAACTCATCGTGGATAGATTCAAGAAGGATGAGCCTTGAGCAGGCGGAACACTTCTGGCCCTGAAAA
>CAZKNE010000360.1:0-2965 GCA_964554005.1 uncultured bacterium
CCTGAAGCGCAATGATCCTTTGCCGAAGGTTCTCAACGAGCTTCTTGGTTATAGCAGGCATTATCATCCTTTCTTGGTGTAGAGCGAGTTAGATAGCAACAGTACCCCCTATGCTCGCAGTATGCCGCTATTTCATACTTTTTCAAGCGCTATCTGAGCATAAAGGGGGCAGAACTCACGGAAGATTCGATCAGCGTGGATGTGTCGTCGAACACAGCAGTCATCAAGATGTAATAGCCCTTCTCCACCCAGGGCACTACCCTGAAACGGAAGACCGTTACGTCCTTGACCATACTTCCCGCAGCTAGAGACAACGGAAAGGGTTGAGGCACCTGGGAGAAGTCGGGATAGAACAGCAGCCTCCCTGCCGGACCAAGGGCAGCGATGTAAGCCGTGCAATTGTCAAGCTCGTCGTGCGCGAACGCCGACACTGAGATAGAAAGCTCGTCGCCATCGGCCACGATGAGATCGCTGGGCGCTATCGAGATGATGTTCGTGTTTGGCGCATGACCTTCCGAAACGCCCTCTGCAACGAACGAAGACATCCACTCTGGCTGGGGCGGGTTCGCGCCGTTCGCGAGCATTTGCTGCCAGGCGCCATCTGTCAGGCGGTCGCTCATTGGCCAGCTAAACTCGTAGTAGGAATAGACCCCGCCCGTGCACATCGCAAGACCTTCATCGGTCGGCGCTACTACGTAAATCCACGCGGGATGACCTATCGCCTCCTCCAGCACGCTTGAGCTGTTGGCATCAGTGTGAACGTCCGCAACCAGCGCCATTTTGCCATCCTCTTTGTTCTGACTAGATGGGTCATCCGACGGGAAAGTCAGTATCTCCGACAACCTGCCACCGATGTGGCATATCGCAAGATGTTCGTCCTCATCCAGCCGCTCGCCTATAAGCTCTTTCTCACTGATCCTCTTCATAAGCAGCAGAGTATCGCGAAGGCTCTCGAACCGCGTCCGATAGTCCATAAGAAGCAGCCCGTACTTCGACAGGCCAGATATTGTCATGTCGCACAGCGAAGCCAGCCGAGCATAGACGAGCGGATTGGGCTCAACGTAACCAATCGTCAGGTCGGGCGTTCCCGTCTCGTAAGAGTAGCTCTGCTTGGCGTAAAGGATCGTGTCGTGCCTCAGCTCCGTCCAGGAACCGAGCGCCGTCCCGAGCTCCTTGTCCGTCCAGGCCTTGTTCTGCATGAACACCGGGAAACCCTCCCCCTTCGTGACGAGGGCCGGCATCAGGCAATAAAGCCAATCCCAGTAGAGGTTCTGGACCCACGATTCGTCCGGCAGCGTCGCGAACCATGTCCGGACGCGATTCATCCGTTCCGGGTAGTCCGGATAGCGGGTGTCCTGATACACGAAATCAAGAATGCTATACGCCCTCGATGAGCCAAGAGCGGCCATAACGTCCAGGCCCTTGGGCATAAAGCGGCCCCAGACTTTATTGTGCACCAGCTGCTGAAAAACATACGAATCGGGGATGAACCGCTGGCCCATGAACCGAAAGCCCTTGGTCGTCACCGCATGGTCCTCGTAGTCCTGAACAAACGTGGAATTGATCAGCGGGTCGTGCAGTTCCTTGGCCGCCTCGGTGAATGCGACCAGTTTAGCCTCGTCCACGAGCTGCTCAGGCGGCATCGATGCGAAAGCATCCCCATAGACCTCAAGGGCAAGCGTCAGGTATTCCTCGACAGTCAAATCGTCCGCCTCGCCCACGTAGAAGACAGTTGGGGTGTAGATTTGGTCGTAAAGCTCAAGGCCCGACCCCTCCGCGGTTTCGAGGTTTACAATCCCCTGAACTATCAAGAGCGCCTGCAATGTCTCGTCGTAAGCGCCCTTCTCGACACAGCTCAACGAGGAGCTCGTATCAAGCCGAAACATCAGCCGCCCATACCACATCATCGCCTTGAAATAACGGCTCAACGTCTCGTTCCGCGTGTAATGCCCGCGGGGAACATACTGGCTGTAGTCCTCGTAGATGCCCATGATCGGCGAGCAGGCCTTGCCCTGATGCGCCTCGATGAGAGCCAGTTCTTCGGATACGAGGTCCGAAACCTCTTCGGGAACAACATAGTCCGGGTTGAGAAGTTTTGCCGGAACACAGAAGTATGCGAGCGCTCTCATCAAGAGCTCCTGAACGTAAGGCTCCGAGGCGCTCCGACACATCTCCTCCATCTTCCCCACCATGCCATGCGTCAACGCACCGGCCGCAGCGTTGAACCTCTGCATCTCCGCGACCCGGAGGCTGTAGTCGAACAGAACATGATACGTCGTCAGCATCGAATCCGTTGTTACGAAGACGCGCCGCCCAAACGTGTTAAGGTCCTCATACAAGCCCTGCATGGTGAGCACGTTCGGGCTATGCGTCGGCACAACCACGAACCCGTTCTTGGCCAACAGAGCCTTAGCATGATCGCTCAAGCGGTCTGCCACCTTATCGAAATCCGCAACGTTACCGAAGTCCCAAGCGACGTATTGCGGTTCCAGCGACGGGTTGACATCAACCGCGAGCGGTTTGTAAACACCAAACCGAGTCTCGATATCCTTGTCAATTGTCGCCATCATGGTCTTGAAACCGGCGAAGGCCGAACCCGCCGCGAGCAGCGAAACCACGATCGCAACAAGCACAAACAGACGCCTCGAAGCAGTCATCAGAAACACCTCCCAAGTCAGAAACCCATTAACGCTATGGATTAACAATCCACGTACTTATACAATATAGTGCACAGACACCGGATCCGTCAAGCACGTCCGACTCGTCTTGCACATTGAGAAATCAAACCAAACAAAGTATGATTGCCCCGTGAATAGATGCAATCGCTCGGCCACCCGACTGATGGCTGGCTTTTTGACATTGATAAGCTCTTCACATTTTGCTATGGTGTATATCGTTATTTGACGGCCAACATAGATAGATTATGCTAGGCAGCTCTGGGAGTAAGCAGATGGTTGACAACCAG